>NZ_JBRIIQ010000007.1:0-82622 GCF_052976905.1 Glaciimonas sp. GG7
GCAGTCGGTGATAGCTTCTCTAAGCGCCCGGTTCATCGAGCACGAATCGATGGTCGATGCGGATGGTAAGGCTGATGATGCAGTCGGCGCAGAGGAAACAATCGGCGCAGCAAGGGCCACCGACTTGGACGGAGCAACCGATGAAGATGGAACAACCGGCGCAGCAGGGGCAACCGCCGGTGATGGAACAACCGCAGGAGACAAATCCACCGACGAGGTCGCCAGCTGCGTTCCTATGGTGGGAGATCGCAGGTCAAATTCGACGGTAGGAATCGTTGCCGAATGCGCTGGGGGTGTCGGTCCCGACATACGGATATCCAAAGAAGAAAAGTTTTTGCCTTGCATGATTGATTCATTTTTAAGACGGCCAATGTAAGCAGCCACCAATTCAGGACGTAATGCACGTCCTTGCAACGACATCTCGTTACCGGCACCAACAATATTAAAACCGGTTAGCCATACGCCATCCACTATCTGACGAGAAAATGCTCGCAAAAATACGGCATATCCTCCGGTATCGCCGATATCGCCTTTTTTCAGAATATCGAATGCCTGTTGCAAGGATTGGATTTCAGCATCCATTGTGGCAACACTATTTTCCAGTACCAAGTTTTTTGAATGCGGTATGTTTTCGCGTTTCACCTTACTCAACTGCGCATCGACCACAGCGGCTTGTGCAATGGTTTGATTTTCCTGACTCTGAAGGCTGGAAAGTTGAAAGTGAGAGTAGGCTAAAAAAAACACCACTCCGAGCAATATCAAGCCCAGACCTTGCCCCATGGCAACTGCCGAAAAATATTTTTTTTGCGTCAGGAAAATCGGGTTAAACAGATTGATCTGTTGACTCAAAGCGTTCTTTCATCAAGGCGCAATGCGGCACCTAATATCATGAAAAACCGTTGCTGATAATCCGAGTCATTGAGTTCCGACACTTTGGAAATATCCAAAATTGTCTCAAGAGCCAGCGTCTCTACGGGAATATACAAATTAGCAGAAAGAAACGTTTGCAGACCAGCACCCTCTGATCCGATGGGCGAGAGCATCAGCGTTGATAACGGTAACGCATGATATTGCCGATCGAAATGGTCGAGCGAGCGCTGCAACTCCAATGTAATGCGCTCATAGAGCACCAGCTTTTGCACCGGATCTGCCTGCTCTAGTTGCTTGAGCGTGATGTCCAGACGGCGCGAAAGATACAGTTCGCCTTCAAAGGTGAAGGTAATCAATCCCCCTTCCGCATTCAAGGACAGCAATGCCAGGGCGCGCTCCTTCTCCTCAAGCAAGGTCGCCATATTACGTTGTGCCATCTCAGGAATATCAATCACACGCAAGGCGATTTTGGCGTGCTCGTAGAGCTTCTGGCGTTGCTGGATTAACGCATTGCGCACCGCAACGGCAAACAGCGTGTTGTTGCTATGCAAGGGGCCGACCTTATTCACCGGGACGGCTAAGACATCGATGGTGGCGTCGTCAATGTGATAATCGAGCATCTCTTTGAGACGCCATCGCACGGCTTTTTTGAGTTCTTCAGGCGGTACATTGAGTGCGTCGATCGACAACAACTGGTACTCGCCAGAGGTGAGCAAATGCAGGCATTGGTGACGATCGGCCTGACATTCTTTCGCCATTTTTTCGAGCGCACCGGGCCACGTGACGCTATCGGCCGGGTAAAAGGAAGCCAGTTCCACCATGGGCCGACCGGATGTCATCCGCTTTATATGGGCGACGAAAATCCCATCAACCTGACAACTGATCGCTAACCAACCCGCATTTTTCTTGGTTTTCCCGAATAAATTCACAAATGAACCCGTGCTTGTACTCAACATACTGATTGAGTTGAGTTAATACGACGTACTAAAAGTCCATTTTTGCATACAACTGCTTAACTTTATGCAGCATTTTTGTATCCATACGTTTTTTGAGGGAAAACCGTTGTGTTGTCGAAACGACATTGACATGCAAGGTAGTTGTCTGACCAAGATTTAACAAATTTGATGCAGGCTAGTGGAGAAGATTATTTCGATTGGGCGAGCGGTTATGAGGAGTTAGCAAGGAGCAGGGATGGAAAATGTGAAGATTTTTTATCTGACAAGACGGACTAAAGAAGCGATGGCAACGCTACCGTGCCGGGCATGAAATAACTAATCCAGATGCGACAACCCCACACTCCCCACGCTTGCAGCAAGCGCAATGCGCGCATTTTGCCATCCTGCAAAGGCCGCAATCTTCTGCTGCTGCGCATGCGCTTGCGCCGTTTGGGTCGTGATCACCTCCAGAATGTCGGCTACGCCTTTTTGATAGCGGCTCTGAGCGGCCTCGAATGCGGCTTGCGCGCTCTCCACGATTTCTTGCGCGGTGCGCAGGTTCTCGGCACTGACTTTGAGCCCCTGATAACTGGTCCAGACATACACCGCCACTTGCAGCTCGGCATCGCTCAGATTGGCGTCTTTTTCCTCTACCTGCGCCTGAGCGTTGCGGATTTTGTAGGTTCGGCCAAATCCTTCAAAGAAGGGAATATCGACTTGAATCCCGATATAGCGCTCCCGCGTGGCCGCACCAATATAGGGCTGGCCGACGCCTGAACTCTGCGACTGATTGTTAGCGTTAAAGCGACCGATCAGACTGATGGTTGCGCGCCCTTGTGCGCGTACCATTTTTTCGCCCGCTCGGGCTGCCGCCAGTTCGGCCCGGGCAGCACGCAAAGCGGGATGGGTTTGTTGGGCTGCGTGCAGTAACTCCCCCACTGAGCGCACCAGCGCAGAGACTGGCGTAGCCGTATAGTCCGCGTCCACCAGCACAATCGCCCCCTCCGGGCGCTGGCCCATCGCGATCGCCAGCGTACCCAGCGCAGAGAGTCCATCGCCTTGCGCCTTATTGCGGTTATAGACGGTTTGTGCATACGCCGTATTGGCTTGCAACTGATCGCTGATGGCGGCAACGCCTCTTTGCACGCGCACCGTCGCCGCACGCAACACCTGTTTAGCATCCGCTTCCATCGTCGTCGTGGCTGCAATATTCTTTTGCGCGACCAGCGCGGCGTAATAATCGTTGACCACATTGGCAAACACCGTTTGCAGCACGTTGTCTTGATTTGCCAGCGCTGCGCTGAGCGTCTTCTCGGCATGCTGCACCGCTGCCGAGCGCAAGCCGAAATCGTAGAGCACCCAATTCAGAGTCAACGTGTTGTTGTGGTAAGCGTTGTCTGAGGCTACGTAGAAGGGTGCAGTGCTACTGCCCTGACTGACAGAATGATTTTTAGCTATCTGTGCAGAGCCCGACAGCGTGGGTAGATACCCGGCCCTAGCAACACCGACTTGCGCGGCTTGTGCTTTGACATTGGCCCACGCCGCACGCGTTTTCGGGTTGTTGCACAGGGCTTGCTCGACAACATCCTGCAAGGTGTAACTTGTCACCGGCCTGTCGGCACACAATGCCACTGCCGACACCAGCATGGCACCCGCCGGGCTGGCAGGGAGCGCATCGAGCGCAAACAGCGGATCGCGCGGTCCCAACTCAAACCCGACACACGCTGGCGTGCCAACTACGCATCCGATCAAGGCCAGCTGAGCGGCGTGCTTGATGCAGGAAAGCAGCGGCGCACAAGCCGTCATCACATACTTCTTGCTTGCCCGCTATGCTGTGCGGCAACCAAGGTATAGAGCGCAGGGTTAACATGCTCCAATGAGAAATGGGGATCGATACCGGTATTCCCATCGGTGAAACCAGCCATTGTCTGAATCAAGTGACTTAACGAAGCTGGTGCGCCGGACATGCTCGGCGCAATCGTGCCGATCGTGCTGATTAAATTAACCGCGCTAGCCGCCATCGGGGTCGCGACGGTGAGCTTGTTACGGCTCTCGGCATGGGCAAGCGATACATCCATCGGCGTCGCCTGCCCGGCAAGGCTGACACCGTCGTTGCCGGAGGTGGCCATAGAGCCATCGGGCTGCATGTTCGCCAGCATCTGGTGCATAGGCACAATCACGCGACCACCCCACGTCAGGCCGGAAACACCGCTATTGGCGATCACCTTTGGATCGACATGCGCCAGATCTTGATTGGCCAAATCGATGTTCTTATCGACTCCTTCGACCAGAGTATTGGTGATGCCGTGCGTTCCGGCTTGATTAAACCATCCGCCTAATACGTTGCCATCAACATAAATGGTGTTGGAAAAGTCTGGCCCGAAATGGCCGATAACATCATTTTTTTCAACAATGGAGGTGACATGACTGTCGCCATTGATATCGATGAAGTTATTGATGGCGATGTTCGGTGCGTTAATCACCAATACGTTAATCGGATGGGGATTGTCATCACGCTCGCTGACTTTGGCCCAGACCAGACCGTCCAATGAATGACCACCGGCCTGGATGGTGTAACCGCTATAGAGCGGGTCTCTTCTGATACTCGAGAGTATGGCTTGCGCATCGACGATTCTGTCGGTCGGGGGATAGCCTAAGACGATTTCTGCATCGATCTTAAAGTCGCTCAATTGCGCTGTGCCGCGTCCGGCAATGAATACTTCCTGCGTCGTCGCGTTGACAAAAATAGCCGCGTAGTCGCCACCCTTGCTGGTGTGATCAATCACATTGGTGAGAACCCAACCGGCTGGTGGTTTGATCGCCCCGCGCTCCAGTATCGGGTGACCGTATTTGTCGTTGGATGCGTGGTAAGCATCGTTAATAAGCGTAGCGGCAATCGCAATTGTCGTCATAAATTTTCTCTCCAATGAAAGAGCAGGCGGCGGTAGTACTCGGAGTTACGGGACGTAACACTTCATAAAAAATATTTACTTCATGTTGAGTAAATACACTTTCGTATCTAAAGGAACTGCCAACAACTTGCTATCCGGACTAAAAGCAAGCTGCAACGATAAAGAAAACCCACGCTTGCCCGGCAGCGCAACGGTTTGCAGTAGTTGTCCGCTGGCGAGATCGAATATCAGCACTTCCAATGAATGATTCACCGCGACATAGCGGCCGTCAGGACTGATCGCCAATGCACGCACGGTGCTGTTAATCGGCCCCAATTCGCGCACCAGTTTGCCGCTGGCAAGATCCCACAGACGCACCGGATCCTGATTGTCGATGGTGTCCCAGTCGTCGGTAAAACCGCGTCTATGGGTTTCTTTGGAGAGGGTTTGTGTGCCGGTTGCGAGAGTACCGCCATCGGCACTGATGGCCAGCGCGGTGGCTTGCATCGCATGCACGGAGGCAATCGCCGACCTGAACTCTCCGGTCTGACTATCGATGGTGTCGAGGTAGGTGAAGTACTGAAATTTCTGTCCGGGAATGCGCGTATCGGCAATATTCATCCTGCCAACCAACACATGCTTACCGTCATGGCTGTAGACGATGTTGGTGGTGAGCAATCCTTTACTTTGATACACAGGTGCGGCCACGAAAAACAGCAGTTGACCGATATCGACCCGCCAGGCCGCCACCATGTCGGTCGCGCCAGCGGCCGTTGCGGGCCAATAATCTTTGTAAATCACACACAGAAATTGACTATCCGGACTAAATACCAGGCTTTGCACATTGGCCCGGGCGCTAGTCGGATCGGTTCTGCCTTCGCCTTGATAAGGGCCGTCAATGTCGCGCAGCTTGACGCCCGTATTGGCGTCAAAAATACTGATCACATCTTTGCCTGCGGCTAAATAACGCCCATCCGGGCTATATGCCAGCGCCGGGCTGCCACTTCCCCAGCCGTTTGAAATGGGCGCAGAGTCACGTACTAATTGTTGCGTATGCGCATTAAAAATCAACACCTGCAGACCTGCTACAACAGCAAATTCATGGCCATTTGGGTGCCAGGCTACGTGCTCAACAGTCGCCAAAACGTCCTTCTGCGGTATTGCAATGGCGTCTTGGGAGACGACCACTAGTGCAGTAGCTTCTTTCATGGTGCTTCCTTGTACGGTGATGGTTCCTGCAAAAAAAATCCCTGCGGCGCAGCTTGCTATGTGCCACCATTTTCGGCTCATCGCATGCATATTAGCGCTCACTAGCGTTCACGCAGTGCCTCGCTTCGATACTTCAACAAGGGGGTGAGTAAATACTCAATAATGCGCCGCTGCTCGGTCTTGATTTCCACCGAAGCTACCATCCCGGGGGCCAGCGGTTGCGATTTTCCATCGGCGACGATAGTCGTTTTCAGCAGCGTAATCCGGGCTGGATAAATCAATCCTAATTGTTCGTCCTTCACCGCATCCTGCGAGATCGACATCACCCTGCCTGGCAGCGTGCCGTAATGCGTATACGGAAACGCGTCGAGCTTGATTTCTGCCTCCTGCCCGGGTCGGACAAAACCGATATCCTGATTGAGTATCTGCGCCTCGATTTCCAGACTGGCGTCATCGGGCACCACGACTAATAATTCTTGCGCCGCAGTCACCACCCCGCCCACCGTATGGATCGCCAATTGCTGGACCGTCCCGGCGACCGGCGCGATCAGGTGTGTTTGCAGATGCCGTTGCTCGGACTTCGCCTCATCCCCCTGCGCTTGCGCGAGTTGCTGCTGCGCGGCATTGAGGGCGTCGAGTTGTTCGCGCCGGAACTGGGCGATGGCGGTCTCGATGTCCTGTTTTTGCTCGGCGATCCCATCGGCTAGTTCGCTGGCATAGCTATGCTGTGCGGCCAGATCTTGCTCGGCCTGAATCCGGGCCTGCTGTTTTTCCAGCCAGGCGTGGCGCGGTACGTAGTTTTGTATCAGCAAGGCGTGATAGTCGCTTTCTTGCGCGTGGGCGATCGGCAAGGTCTGTTGCAGACTAGCGATTTTATGCCGGGTCGTTTGCAAGGCGTGCTGGCGCTTTTGCAGCGTGGCGCGGTACGAGATCAGCTTGCTGCGATATTCGGTGTAAGCGCCTTCGGCCAGATATTGGGTATCGTGTTGGCGCTCTGGCGTGGCCTCGGCCAAGGCGTCTAATTGCGGCAATTGGTTATCGCGCTGTGCGTCGAGCAACGCTTGCGCCCGCCGGGCTGTGAGCATGGCGTCAATGCGTGCGGTGCGGGCTTTGCCGACATCGGCGGCGGCGTTGGTGGGATCGAGTTCAATCAAGGGCTGACCGGCGACGACGTGCTGGCCGTTCTCTACCAAAATAGCGTTGACGATACCGGCTTCTAACGGTTGAATCGTCTTGCTCTTGCCGTTGGGGACGATCTTCCCTTGGGCCACAGCGACGACATCGACTTTCCCGATCATCGACCAGATCAGCGCGATCACAAACAGCGTCATCAACGACCACATCACGCTGCGCCCGATGGGCGAAACCGGGGTCTCCAACACCTCCAGCGCGGCTGGCAGAAATTCAACTTCATCGCGTTGACGGCGAGCCGGTATGCCGCGCGCTTTTTCTTCGGCGTGGGCGGCACGGGCAATCGCCCAGGAATGGCGCACTTTATCGACTATTCGGTTAATGGGCATGCAGATACCCCGTCTGATGCTGCCACAGCGAGGCATAGCGTCCGCCCCAGCGTTGAATCAATTCATCGTGCGTGCCCTCTTCCACGATCTCGCCTTTTTCGACCGTGATAATCCGCTCGGCAATGCGTACCGCTGACAACCGATGGGCGATGATAAAGACGGTGCGCCCTGCACAAATCTGGTCCATGTTGCTGTGGATGACGGCCTCGGATTCGGCATCTAAGGCCGAGGTTGCTTCGTCAAAAATCAGTATCTTGGGATTCGTCGCCAGCGCACGCGCAATGGCGATACGTTGCCGTTGCCCGCCGGACAAACCGGTACCGCGCTCGCCCAGTTCAGTGTCATAACCTTGCGGCAATTCCAGTACAAATTCGTGCGCACCAGCTAGCAGCGCGGCTTCGACCACTTTGTCGAACGGCATGCCAGGAGCGGCAAACGCGATGTTGTCGCGCACCGTGCCTTTGAAGAGCATGTTCTCTTGCAAGACGGTACCGATTTGGCGACGCAGCGAAGCCGGGTCCAGTACGGCTAAGTCCATGCCATCGATGAGCACGCGTCCGCGCTCGGGGGAATACAGCCGCTGGATCAGTTTGGTCAGGGTACTTTTTCCGGAACCGGAAGGACCGACGATGCCCGTCACGCTGCCCGCGTTGACCGTCAGTGACAGGCCACGCAGGATTTCCGGACCATCGGGACGGTAACGAAAGATGACATTGTCGAAGACGACTTCGCCCTTGACCGGCGGCATCGAGGTCTGGCCGCTGGCAACACTGGACTCGGCCTTGTTATCCAAAATATCGCCAAGTCTGTCCATCGATAAGCGCACCTGCTGGAAATCCTGCCAGAGCTGCGCCAGACGCAATACCGGCGCGCTGACTCGCCCGGCGAGCATATTGAAGGCGATCAACTCGCCCACCGACAAGCCGCCTGCGATCACCAGTTTTGCACCAAACCATAGCAAGGCTGCGGTCGTCAGTTTGCTGATGAGTGAGGCGACCTGATTGGCCGCATTCGACAGATTGGCCGCTTTAAAGGCGACGGAGACATAGCCCGCCAATTGGGTTTCCCAGCGGCGCTGCATCAAGGGTTCTACTGCCATCGATTTGATGGTTTCAACGCCGGTGACCGCCTCGACCAAAAAGGATTGGTTTTCTGCCGAGCGGCGAAATTTTTCATTCAGACGGATTTTTAATGCAGGCGTAACCAGCACCGACAAGGCGATGTAGCACGGCAGTGAAATGAACACCACCAACGTCAACACGCCGGAATACGCCAGCATCACACCGAAAAACACGACGGTAAATAACAAGTCCACGGCCACGGTGAGCGCATTGCCGGTCAAAAAATTGCGAATATTTTCCAACTCGCGGATGCGCGCGACGCTGTCGCCCACGCGCCGCGCCTGAAAATACGCCAGCGGCAAATTGAGCAAATGATCGAACAAACGACTGCCCAATTCGACATCCATACGGTTGGTGGTGTGGCTAAACACATAGGTGCGCAAACCGCCCAGCAGCGCCTCAAACACGGAAATCGTTATCAGACCAAAGACCAGTACGTCGAGCGTAGACATCGACTTGTGGACCAGCACTTTGTCGATCACGACTTGCATAAATAAAGGGGAAACCAACGCGAACAATTGCAGGAAAAAAGAACCGGTCAGCACTTCCAGAAATTGCCTGCGATATTTGACGATAGACGGGATAAACCACGACACATCGAACTTGCCACCGCCTTGGGCCAGAATGGCGCGCGAGGTAATCAAAATCAGTCGCCCTGACCAAAGCTGGGCAAAATCTGCTAATGGCAGTGAATAAGTACGCTGTCCGACGTCATCGTGCAATAACACCGTGTCGTTGGCGCATTTGGCGAGGACCAGAAAGCTGCCGTCTTTGTATTCGGCAATGGCGGGTAACGGTGTGTGGGCGAGACGCAGGGAATGACTAGTGACCAACCGGGCCTTGAGCGCAAGCTGGCGTGCTAATCGCACCAAGGTGATCGCATCCACGTTGTCGGACGTGCCGGATAAATGCTTGAGCCGCAGGGCGCTGGCGGCCACGCCTGCTAGTTGCGCGACCACTATGAGCGCGGAAATGCCGCTGTCGTTGCAGTCATGCACTGCCGCTTGTGCTGCGCCTGATGCGACTACATCGTTGTGGATCGGATCAACCGTCCCACCGATCATGGATGGTAATCAACGACAAAACAGACCAGATCCATGCCGCTGGTGTGCGTATCAGACAGCTTGTACAGCATCTGGCCCCCTCAATAAGATTCCCCAAGGAAACATTGGGAGGCTTATTGTAGTCTGGTGATTAAAAAAAACAGCCTGTCAGGTATGACAGGCTGCTTTGGGGGATTGCGGACAATACTTTAATTTTCCAAACCAAGTCCCGCCTCCACCTCATCTAACGTGAAAGTACGCTCTTCACCGCTTTGGATGCGCCGCATAACCTGCTCGGCCAGGTACAAGTCTTCCAAATTATCCAGATGCGCCAAGATGGCTTGGCGGACATAAAAAGCTTTGCTGTGACCAGTACGCATAGCAAGGCTTTCCAGTCTGGCCTCGATCTCTTCCGGTAAGTGAATTGTCAACATAACGACCTCCTCCAATTAAACCCCGCACTTTAAATATAGCTCCATTCTAAACAGCGGTCTTTCGCCCAAAAAACGGATACCCCGGATCGGTATACCCCGGTGTCGAAGCATGCCCTGGCGGGACCAGACTATTGACCAGCGTCTCGTCCTCGACCGAGATTTTGACGTCTACAGCCGGGTAATAGTCTTCCATTTGCGCCAGGGTGCGCGGCCCGACGATGACTGAGCTGACATGGAGATTGGCCAATACCCAGGCGGTGGCAAAATGTCCCAGCCCGATGCCACGGGCTTCGCTGTGTTGCTTCAGGCGCTGCGCGATGAGCAGCGATTCTTCGCGGAATTCGGTTTCCATAATCCGCTTGTCGCCACGGCTGGCGCGGGTATTTTCCGGCGGGAGCTGGCCCGGCAGGTATTTTCCGGTCAGTACGCCGCGTGCAATCGGGCTGTAAGGCACGACGCCAAGACCGTAATGCGCGCACGCTGGCACGATTTCTACCTCGGGCAGCCGGTTGAGTAAGTTGTAGTACGGCTGACAGACTATCGGCGTCGGCACGCCGAGTTTCTCGCATAAACGCACGACTTCGGCGATACGCCAGCCACGGAAGTTGGATAAACCAAATGCGCGGATTTTTCCTTGCCGGATTAAGTCCCCGATGCTGCGTACCGCTTCTTCCAGATTTTCTCCGTGATAGTCGCGATGGAGATAGAGGATATCGAGATAATCGGTGCCCAGACGTTTGAGGCTGCTTTGGGCTTCGCTGATAATCCAGTGATAAGAATAATTGGATTGATTCGGCCGGTCGCTCATCGGATTGCCCAGCTTGCTGGCGAGTACCCAGTTATGGCGATCACCGGCCAAGACTTTGCCGACCATTTCTTCAGAGCCGCCCTTACTGTAGACGTCCGCCGTATCGATAAAATTGACGCCATGGTCACGTGCTGAGTCGACAATGCGCTGCGCCTCCCCAAGCTCGGTTTGATCGCCAAACATCATGGTCCCCAGACAGAGGGCAGACACTTTCAGATTGCTGTTGCCGAGACGTCGATATTGCATCATTGATTGATCTCCTTGTTTGATGTTGAGGAAAACCGATGGCGGCTGATCCATGCTGATCTGGCCGGGTATTCCGGTGACCTATTATGGAGAACAAATGGAGAATGCACTGAGGAGGGCTGTTTTTGGGGACCTGATGCTATGTGAACAAAATGCATCTCCAAACAAAAAAATATTTTGTTCTAATTATAATAATGTTCACGTTACGTGAACATTATTGAAAACTGAACATAAAGAATGCCATGCCTCCAAACCACGATTACTCTTACAGAGAAAAAGAGCTCACTACCGCAGCGCTTTCTGCATTAAGAACCACTGCGGGTATCACAGGACGGATTCTTGCAACGCAAAAAAGGATAAGTCCACATTACATTGCCGATGCTGTTATCACGCTTCAAGTCGGTGATGATCAATACGAATACGTTGTTGAATGTAAGTCTTTCCTCGATAGAAAAATAATCATCGCTAACGTAAAAGCGCAATTAGAAAATATGACATCTAAAGGGCTGCTGATTGTCCCTTACCTCAGCGCAGAAATGGCCGAGTATTGTCGTTCGATACACCTTGAGTTCATCGATACCGTTGGTAATGTTTATCTCAACGCACCTGGCTTATATGTCTTCGTGAAAGGTCTCAAAGGCACGAACCTTGAATTAACATCTGAGACCGGACGGACGACCAACAATCCGACAACAATGAGAATGATTTTTGCATTGCTATGCCGTCCGGAGCTGATACATGCGTCATACCGAGAGATTGTGAAAGTCGCAGATATTTCACTGGGTGCTGTTGGCCCGGTATTTTCCGATCTCGAAAAACGGGGCTTATTGATTGACTCCCGGAAAAAAAATGATCGACAACTGCTTGACCCATCACGCTTGCTCGATGAGTGGGTGACTAATTATCCGACGACATTACGCTCTAAACTCCATGCCCGCAGATTTCGCGCGCCTGATCCTGATTGGTGGAAAGATGTCCATTTTGATGGCGGCGACATATCTTGGGGAGGCGAAGTTGCTGCGCAGCGCATGACAACATATCTTAAGCCTGCCACGCAGACCCTATATGTAAAACAAACGGCAATGTCAACGCGATTACATGAACTGATCAGAACATATAGATTGCGACCAGACCCTGAAGGCCCCATCGACATTCTGGAAAGATTTTGGGAATTCTCGGAAGCAAATACACATCAGGATCTGGCCCCTCCTATTTTGGTGTATGCCGATCTCATGGCGTCGCTAGAGCCTAGAAACATTGAGCTGGCGCAACTTATCAAGGAAAGGGGGTTTGAAAATACACTACACACCAGCTGATCGTCCGTTAGATCCGATTGCTTTAATCATTTTGCAGGAAGTCGTACGGGCAACGAAGCAATGGAATAGTGATTACTTCATCGTTGGCGCTACAGCCCGAGACATTCTACTTACGCACGTATTTGGAATGGACATACGTCGTGCAACAACTGATGTCGATTTTGCGATCGCAGTGAAGGATTGGGCGCAATTTGAAAATATAAAAAGCAGTCTCATACAAGTCAATCATTTTTACGCATCCGCAACATCAAAGCAGCGACTGTTTTACAGAAGTACACATAGCGGGTATGGATATCCATTTGACCTCATCCCCTTCGGCGGCGTCGAGCATCCAGACAACGTCATTGCATGGCCGCCTGATATGGCGACAATGATGACCGTTACGGGGTATGGCGAAGTGCTAGCGGCAAGCGCAGAGTCGAGGTGGCACCCAATCAAACTGTGCGCGTCGCATCCTTGGCAGGACTTTCAATATTGAAATTATTTGCCTGGTCAGAGCGCGGTTTGGTCAATGCTAAGGATGCTCAAGACTCATGCCAAATCATGCAAGGTTATGGCGCGGCGGGAAATATGGATCGATTGTATGAAGAAGAAATAGATATTCTCAAAGCAACCGATTATGATCCAGACCATGCAGGAGCCTGCCTCCTGGGCAAAGATGTTGCCATGCTTGCCAACGAGGAAACGCACAAGAAATTAATGGCGATTATTGACAGTACGTCTCAAATGGATCGTTTGGCTATTCACATGGCGGGCCCCATTCATTTTGATGGCACGGCTTTGACGCAGGCCCGCACACTACTGGAATTATTTAAACGCGGGATGAAAATGCGTGCATAACCAGGACTCAAAAAGGTAACGGCGTCACCGTCACCTGCACCTCAAGCGTCTGCTCCCCGCCCCCCAGAACTATCCCGCGCATGGGCGTAACGTCACTGAAATCCCGCCCCCAACCCAAGGTAATGTGTTCGCTCTGGACTAAGCAGCGATTGGTCGGATCGAAATCAATCCAGCCCACATCCGGGCAAAAAACGGATACCCAGGCGTGCGATGCATCCGCGCCTATCATGCGCGGTTGCCCGGCTGGCGGGTGGGTCAAAATATAGCCGCTGACATAACGGGCGGGCAGGCCGAGGCTGCGCAGGCAGCCGATCATCAACTGGGCGAAATCCTGACAGACGCCGCGCCGACCTTTGAGTACCTCTTCCAATGGCGTTGAAATATCGGTCGCTTTACCGTCGAATTCAAAGTCTTCAAAAATGCGTTGCGTTAAATCCAGCGCGGCGTCGAGTATCGGTCTGTCGGGCGTATAACTGGTCAGGGCGTAGTCCTTGAGCGCAGCACTCATCTTGACGTGCGGGGACGCGTATAAATAGCGGCATGCTTCAAGCGCTGCGGGTGTTCTGTCTTGGCCGATACTATCGCGTACGGTTTCCCAGCGACACGAACCTTCGATCTGCACCAGCGTTAAGCGGGGGGTAAGAAGGACGATCGATTCGGCATGCACCAGCAGCGTTTTATGCGGCACAGTGATGGCGATGTGGCGGGTAATATTGCCGAAATAATCGGTGCCATCGGCACCATCTTCTTCCGTCGGTGTAATGCTGATGTGATGATATTGCGATTCTTGATACAGAAAGGCACGCGGGCTCAAATGCAGATATTGCTGCGATAGCGTGACCGTACTCTGATAGGTGTAATGGGTTTCGTGCACGACGCGATAGCGTGCGCAGGGTGCATTTAGTGTAACTGGTGCAACTGGTGTAACCGGCACCAGGACACTCGCTGGTAAATCGCTCATGCTGTTTTGCCCCTGAATGGAGAGTTATTGGTATAGCTGAAAAACTGCACGCTGATTTGCTCGGACATCGCCTCGCTGGCGAGTTGAATGCGTCCCAGCAAGTCGATCAGATGCGCATTGCCGCAATACAAGTCGGTTTCCGGGATCAGCGCCAGTAACTCCTCTTTGAGCGGAATCAACCGTTCTGCACCGCAAGCACCGTAGGTCAGCTCTATGTCGCCCAGGCTCTTCAACATTCCGGACAATTGAAACAGCACCGAACGCGGATTGGTATCGTCCAATAGCAACAAATCGAGCACAGGCAACCACTCAGGCTGTGCCCTGTAACGGGCGCGGTAGGTGACGATGCTGTCAGATAATTCCAGTACCCAGTCCAGGCTGCCATTGGCATCCATTCCCAGCGCCCGCTGCAAAAGAATGCTTTCAAACTGGAGCCGTTCCAGACGCCGACCAAGGGAGAGAAAGCGCCAGCCCAGGTCACGCGTCATGCCATCGAGCGCAAACCCGGCCATCGTCATCAGGGATTCGGTGGCGTCATCAAGAATGGTCATCGCCTCGGCTTGCGAGAGTCGGTGTTCGTCGCTGACCTCACGCTGCACCATGCGATTGAGCGCACGCCAGTTGTCGACCGACAAGCGCTCGCGCAATTGGCTGGCAATGCCGAAGAGTTGCTGCTGCTGTCTGGCCAGACCCGGCACGTCGGGCGAGATCACGGCCCGCAATAGCGTGGCCTCAATTTGCGCATCGCTGAAAATCGCCTTCGGTAGCAGAACAGGAATGGCACCCTGACTTTGGCTTTGGCCCTGAATCGGCGTCTGCGTTTGCTCCTGCTTAGGCGCAGGGGCGATTGCCGCTACAGTTGCCGCTACCGCAGCGCTATCTTCAGCGTTCTCGTCATCTTCAATATCAATGAGGCGAAACCAGATGCACAACGACTCAAGCGTCGGCCATTCAGTACCGCGATCGGCGGGACGGACATTAAACAGAAGATTGAGCGTCACCCGTAACAGGCGCGTGACGTTGTCGCAACGGTCGGCCTGACGACCGAACCAAAACAGATTCTCGGCCATCCGACTCGACAAATGCGTATCGTCGCGCACCAGGTCGGCGCTGGTCGTGGTGCGTTTGGACAGACTTTGCGCGGCGACCTGCCCGCTCGCCAATACCCAGGTGTCCTTGCTGCCGCCGCCGCGTTGCATCGTAATGACCCGCGCATCCGGACCAGTTGCCACCCGCGTCAAGCCGCCCGGCATGACCACATAGCCTTGCGGCGTGGCACAGGCGTAGACGCGCAGACCGATACCGCGCGCGCTCAGGCCGCCTCCTGTCAACTCCGCATTCCATACCGGCGCTTGCGACAGGCGCACCATTTCTTGCGCTACGTAATTATCCGGATTGGCGCGCATGGCGGCGATAAAGGTATCGCGCTCGACGCCTTTAAGATCTTGCCCGAAGACCGGATATTGACGTTGCTGCGGAAAACTTGGCTTGATGACGAGTTGATCGAGCTTCTCGATGACCTCTTCCAGCGCTGCCGGTTCGCCACACCACCAGGTTGCAACGGACGGCATTTTCAGCGGTTCGTCGAGCAGGCGCTCGCATAGTCCTGGCAAAAAGCCCAGCAATGCACCCGACTCCAGCAAGCCGGATCCCAGACTATTGGCGATGAGCACGTTGCCGCGTCTGGCAGCCTCGGTCAATCCGGCCACGCCCAAGCCGGAGTCAGGCCGTAATTCCAGGGAATCGCAAAAATCGTCATCAACTCTACGCAGGATGACGTGTACGCGCCGCATGCCGGACAAGGTTTTCAGATAGACGATGCCATTGCGCACGGTCAGATCCCCGCCCTCCACCAACGGAAAACCCAGATACCGGGCCAGGTAGGCTTGCTCGTAATAGGTCTCGTTATAGGGGCCGGGCGTGAGCAACACAATGAGCGGCTGCTCGCTGCTGCGCAGCGCTTTACCATCGGTTCCGTTAGCGGCGCACATGCGCCCCCAATAGGCCAGGCTATCGCGCATGGTGTTAAAGAATCCGCTCAGATGCTGAACGTTAAGGTCACGCAGCAAATCAGGAAAAGTACGCGCAATAATGGCCCGGTTTTCCAAGGCATACCCAGCCCCGGACGGTGCTTGCGTACGGTCGGCAACTACCCACCAGTCACCATTGGGCGCACGCGCCAGATCGACAGCATAAAAATGCAGGGCGGTATCGTCGGGGTGTTGCATGCCATGGGAGGGGCGCAAAAATCCGGCATGACCGTGGATCAATGCCGGTGGCAACAAGCCCTCTTCCAGCATTTTCTGGTCGCCGTAGATGTCCCCCAAGATCCGATTCATCAGCGTGGCGCGTTGAATCACCGCCGCTTCGATACCCGCCCATTCATCCTGCGGCAGGACAAACGGGATGACATTTAAATCCCAGGGACGCTGCATGCCCTTGGCATCGGTATAAATATTGTAGGTAATCCCGTTTTCACTAACCTGACGCTGCACCGTTTCGATACGTTCGCGCATAATCCCGGGCGCTTCCGATCCCAAACGGTCCAGCATCGTGCGCCAATGGGGGCGCGGCTGATGCAGCAGGTCGGACTGGTACAGCATTTCATCAAAACTGCCCGGAGGAGCGCTGTAATTGGTGAGATATTTTTTATACATGTGGCGCGTATTCCTGTGACCTGCGATCCGAACGGAATGCGGGGTGGACCAGGCCACCCCGCTATACCTTAATGCCGAAGGATACGATCAATAGGCGTTCCAACGCAAATCAAGCGTCATAGGGAAGCTTGGATTGCGATCCTCTTTCTGCACCGTCATCGGTCCCGGCGTGTGGCCGTGCGCCCAGAAGCGTGCAAAACGGCGCGCTTCGGCAGCGTTGGCGTTGACCGGCGAACCCGTCTCACTACGGCCACCCGGATGCACAACGTGGTAAGTACAGCCGCCGATGGCGCGACCGCTCCAGGTATCGACCAGATCAAACGTCAACGGCGCTTGCACGCGGATGGTCGGATGCAACGCTGACCACGGGCTCCAGGCGCGGAACCGCACGCCGGCTACGAATTCGCCCGGGATGCCAGTCGGATGCAGGGGCAGCATGCGGCCATTGCAAGCGACGACGTGACGCCCATCGGTCAACCCGCGTACAAACAATTGCATGCGTTCAAGCGAGGAATCAACGTAGCGCGCCGTACCACCGGCCGCCATTTCTTCGCCGAGCACGTTCCACGGCTCGATAGCCTGGCGCAACTCCATCTCCACGCCTTCATAGACCACCGTACCAAAGCGCGGGAAGCGGAACTCAATAAACGGATCGAACCAACTCTCTTCAAACGCATAACCGGAGGCGCGTAAATCCTTGACCACGTCGCGGATATCCTGCGCCACAAAATGCGGCAACATCCAGCGATCATGCAAGGCTGTGCCCCAATGCACCAGTTTGGCCTGATACGGCTCGCGCCAGAAGCGCGCCACCAAAGCCCGCAGCAGCAACATCTGTAACAAACTCATGCGTTCATGCGGCGGCATCTCAAAGGCGCGGAATTCGACCAGACCTAAGCGCCCAGTCGGACCATCGGGCGAATACAGTTTATCGATCGAAAACTCCGAGCGATGCGTGTTGCCGGTCAAGTCCACCAGCAAATTACGCAGCAAACGATCGACCATCCACGGCTTGTCGCCGGGATGCATGGTCGGCAACACTTTGTCCATTTGCTGGAAAGCAATCGCCAACTCATACAGATTATCGTCACGCGCTTCATCCACCCGTGGGGCCTGACTGGTCGGTCCGATAAAGGTGCCGGAGAACAAATACGACAACGCCGGATGATTTTGCCAATACGTGATCAGACTTTTGAGGATGTCCGGACGGCGCAGCATCGGACTGTCTTCGGCAGTGGCACCGCCAAGGGTGGCGTGGTTGCCGCCGCCGGTGCCGGTGTGGCGTCCATCGACCATGAATTTCTCGGTCCCCAAACGGGTCAGACGCGCCTCTTCGTACAACGTGGTCATGTTGTAGACCAACTCGTTCCAGCTCGCCGCCGGGTGAATATTGACCTCAATGACACCCGGATCGGGCGTAACACTGAGCAATTTGATGCGCGGGTCACGTGGTGGCGGATAACCCTCAACCCAGAGCTTGATTTTGAGCCTGGCGGCGGTGTTTTCTACCGCTGTGACTAAGGCCAGATAATCCTCGATACGCTTGAGCGGCGGCATAAAGACATGCAAACGCCCGCCACGCACCTGTACGCACAAAGCGGTATGAATGACTTCTTTGGGCGCGGGTTTGGGCTCCACTACGGCAATATTTGCTGCCGCCGCAGCAGCAGCGGCAGCCACGGCCGCACCAATGCCTGCTTTACCAGCCTTCTCCGGCTCAACGCTAAGGATCGGGCGTTTTTTTGCTGCAGCCAAGGCTGTGCGTGCAGCAAACGGATCCACATCAAAATCTTCGGTCTTGTCGTCCGGCATGACCCACGGCAACGCGTCGAGCGGCAAGCGCAGACCCATCGGCGAATCGCCTTCGGTCAAATACAAATGCTCGCGCTTGAGCGGCCATGCCGAGGTGTTCCAGACCGTTCCCAGCGACACGCCGGGTTCGAAATCCCGGGCTTTCAGCGGCAATACATAGCCCACAATCTGGCCCAAACCACGCTCTAGCAAACGCGCCAGACTGCGTCGTTCTTCCGGCGCATCCAGGTCCGCCTTGAGCGGATCGAGATTCACCGGCAGCCCCTGCTCACGCTGGGCTTGTCGCATCACGTCTTCATAGGCCGGAATCGGACTATTGACTGGTAACGTTAACGTCTTGACCAGTTCAGCGGCAAAGCGCGTGGCCTGCTCGCTGGTATAGCCATCGCTCTTGTTTTCATCCGAAAACAGCGTTGCATCGGTCCACATCGGTTGACCATCGATGCGCCAGAAAATATTCAAGGCCCAACGCGGCAACGGCTCGCCCGGATACCATTTTCCTTGCCCGTAATGGACCATACCGCCGGGCGCAAAATGGTTTTTCAGGCGATGCATCAATTGCCCGGCCAAGGCGCGTTTATCGTCCCCGTGCGCTAAGGTATTCCACTGTTTACCATCCATGTCATCGATGGACACAAAGGTCGGCTCGCCGCCTTGGGTCAGGCGTACATCTTGCCGCTTCAAATCAGCGTCAACCAGTTGGCCGAGCTTGTCGATCTTGTTCCAGTCAGCCTCGGAATACGGCTTGGTCACACGCGGATCTTCATGGATGCGGGTGACCGTCATTTCATGAAAAAACGTCACTTCTGCCTTGTCGGTAAAGCCGCTCACAGGTGCCGCCGACGACGGCATGGCCGTACACGCCAGCGGAATATGGCCTTCGCTGGCCAGCATGCCGGAAGTGGGATCCAGACCAATCCAACCCGCGCCGGGGATATATACCTCGGTCCACGCGTGCAGATCGGTGAAATCGGCATCCGGCCCGGCAGGACCGTCGAGCGACTCCTGATCAGCTTTTAGCTGGATCAGATAACCGGACACAAAACGTGCCGCCAATCCCATTTCGCGCAAAATCTGCACCAATAGCCAGCCGGTGTCGCGGCATGAGCCGGACCGATTGGTGAGCGTTTCTTCCGGCGTTTGCACGCCCGGCTCCATCCGTAGCAGATACCCAATATCGCCCTGTAGACGCTGATTGATGGCGACGAGAAAATCGTTGGTAGCGAGCGCTTTTTTGAGCATATCGCGGCGCGCGTCAGCAACCCATTTAACCAACAACGGACCGGGCTCTTCCACCTTCAGATAGGCGCTCAGTTCAGCTGTCAGTTGGGTCGGATAGCTGAACGGAAAATGCTCGGCGTATTTTTCAACAAAGAAGTCAAACGGGTTAATGACGGTCATGTCGGCAACCAGATCGACCGTAAATTCGAGTACGTCGGCTTTTTCCTGGAACACAAAACGGCCGATATAGTTGCCGTATGGATCTTGCTGCCAATTAATAAAATGATCCTCGGGCGTGACGCTCAGGGAATACGACAAAATCGGGGTACGCGCATGCGGCGCAGGACGCAAGCGCACTTCATGCGGTGACAGCGTTACCAGGCGATCATAGTGGTAGCTGGTTTTGTGATGCAGCGCGACACGGATAGCCATTGGGTGGTGCCTTTCGATGCGTGTTGACGCAAAAATGGGAGCGGAACAGGTGAGGCGGTGAGAGTGAAGCGTCGCTGGAAACGATCTGTTTTCCTCTAAGCAGGATTCGTACCCGAAACCGGGATCAGATTACAGAGCGGTATAACGGCAATTGCAAATGTAGATTCCCCATACTACTGCAATGCACCGGGCAAGAAGAGGCAGAATGACAACTTATCGATAATAAGCGCATTGCGATGGCAATCGGCATAGGCGCCGCGCCTTGGCCTGAATTGATATATCAGTTATTGATGTCGACGTGTCGGAGCGGCTCAAGATGTCAGGCAAGGATGATTAAAGCTGCCTCACCGACATCTTGCGAACAGCCATACCCGACCGATACGTTATCGTTGCGCGGGCATATTTTTGCGCTCACTGAGCTTTCGTGAGTGTGTTTGTGAGTGTGTTTATTACTGGAGAATCTGAGGAATAACCCTATTCGCAGAACAGGGTTATTCAGCAGTGACGTTTTTTTCCTGAGTTACTAGAATTGAGTATCGCTTACTTGTTTCATACAGCCAAAATTCACTGCAATCAGTCAACTGAGAAAGCGAATCTGTCTGAAATAAAGTGCCATCAGATGCAACGTCCATTAATGAATAAACAGTTTTTGGTGTGAGTCGTATAGTCTCCATCGGCTCAAGCGTTGCATCTGCTGTAACGCGGAATAGACAACTTCCCGGCTCGCCAGATATGACTGTTTCCCCGCTAGTCGGGTCTTTATAATAGGCAATCCTACCCTCTGACACCTGGTAGAGTTCTTTATTCGTTAGCGGATCAGTAAACAGCGCATACCCCTCTTCGTTGGTATTCACCCGCGCAACAACACAAACAACCTTACCGTCTCTTTTTTCATTTCGATATCCCAACGGCAGTTTTAATTGATGGTTCGGCGCATTTTTTACAGCCTGAAGCAAATACTGCTTCACTGATTTACCATCAGAAAATATTTTTAGCGTACCGCTATACCTCAGGTTGACAAAGCTCTTTACGATGTCTTTCACTGAATACTTATCGCTGAACTGCGCCTTTAGCTTTTCATTTACCGATTCAATAGGTTTTCCCCGGATGGCGCCAAGTATTCTGCAACCCGCATCGGGCTCATAACAACGTTCCTCAAACGCGCCATTATCAATTTTCTTAGCCGAAATTCTTTCCACGGCTTCCGAATAGGCTTTTTTCATCTTGGTCGATACCGCCATGTAGCGCGTTGCATGGCTATCCTGTTTCTTTTCTTCCGAAGCAAGAGCATATATTTCCTTTCGCAATTCAGAATCCTTAGCCATGGATGCATAGACGTTGACCATTTCTGGCTTTCTCCGTGCATAGTGCGTAGTTAGAAAAGAGTCGCAACTATGTGCCCATTCGGCAAAAACGCTGGCGTCCTCTTCATTGTTATCAAACACGCCGTTCACTCCCAATGCGGTCATAACATCCTGTACCCGGTTGGTGCGCAGGACTGGTTTGACTAGATTGGTATTAGGCGCTGCTGCGACTCCGGCCATTTTCTTTCCGATTGCTTCGCTTGCCAGAAGTGCACCTGTCGATTCAAATGTAGTTGAAGCGGAGGGCGTACTGTCAGCAAAAACGGGGCCAGGGATGAAAGGCATTTCTGACTGCACGCTTCCTGTCGCTCCCCCTGTTGCGGCGCTCAGCTCCGCTTTTATTGTCCCGGATGGTGAAACGGCTAAAGAGTTCGACGGTGTACGGTCTAATGTCTCCGGGACTTCATGCGTCCCTTTTAAGCCGAATGAATGTGGGGCAGAGGAAGCACTGTCTGTTTGTGACGAATTGCTGCCAACATTAACGGGGGATGAGAGTATGGCTCCAGGCATCGTATTCCTTAGTATTAATTAGAAAATTGGGACCCCGGATTTTATTGATATAAACGATTTTTATCGCTCATAAAATAAGCATTGGTTGGTCTGCCGATCAACCTGTTGAGTACCGGAAAGCCTGGAATACACACAGCGTAAAATCGACTTCTCTGACCTTCCAGCTATCAGTGTGCAGACAGGTCCAGCATCCTCTCAAAGTAGTTAATAGAATGCATCGAGCCGTTGTTGGCGTAACGCAAGAGTGCAGGCAAGGGCTATCAAAGCCATCTCAACGACATCGTGCGAACAGCCATGCGCGGCCAGATACGCCATCGTTGCGCTGGCGTATTTTTATGTGTGAGTGTTTTTTACCGCTGGGGGAGTCTGAAGAAAAACCACGTTCGCAGAACGTGGTTTATTGTGAAGTAAAATTAATTTTTTACATCTGCTCGTCGGTATCACTCATCTGTCTCGTAGATCCAAAACTCTCTGCAAGAAGCCAACTTGGAAAGTGATCTTAAACGTAATTCAGTGTCCTTAGAATAGTCAGCACATAATTTATACTCCAGTTGTGGTAGTGGTCGTTTATGATTACCAAGTGACTCTTCATAAGGGGAGAATAGGTGCCCCTTATTGTCCATCTTGGCAACCACTTTTCCATTGCTTATATCTTTATAAAGCATCATTCCATCTTTTGGCACGCGATAGAGTTCTGTCTCACCCGTCCAATCTCTAAACAACAAATGCCCCTCTTTCGTGGTTTTTACCCGTACATCAACAAAACCAACCTTGCCCTCGTCTTTGTCATTTCGATACCCCATCACCAGATTTAATCCTTTCTCGGGCGCGCGTGCTAAAGCTTTATTCAAATACTTCTTCACTGAATCAGCCCCGACAAATCCTTTGGGTGTACCTGGATATCCTTCGGCAGAATAGGTTTTGATAATGTCTGTCACTGACAGCTTGTCGCAGGATTGCGCCTTTTCAACTGCCCATTGAGGCGGTTTTTTCAGAATATCGCCAAGTATTTTGTAGGGCGCATCGGACGCATAGCAAGGTAGAGCTGACATGACGTGAGTAATTTTCATGCCAGAAATTTTTTCCTCGGCTTCCAGATAAGGCTTCTCCATCCGAGTCGATGCACGTTGGTAGCGTTTTTCCTCGTTAGGATGTCCCAACTCTTCGGCGGCAATAGCAAAAATTGTATTCTGCAGTACAGAATCCTTCGCCATGAACTCCCATACTTTGATCATTTCTGCTTTTCTCTTTGGATTGTACTCACTAAGACGGGCATTACAACGATGCGCCCATTCGGCAAAAACGCTGGCTCCTTCTGTATTGTCGTCAAACACGCCGCTCACTCCCCATTCTTTCATCACATCCTGTACCGAGGAGGTACGTAGAACTGGTTTGGCTTGAGGCTCTGGTGGAGCGCGGTCAACCAGGTGGTTTTTTGGCGCATCAACGACTGCGCCCATTGTCTGTGTAAATTTCCCCGCTGAAAGTGCATCCGTGACATGTAAAGTCGAGGGAACATGGCGTCTGGGAGACTCTGAACGGGCAAGCTTGAATTGGTTAGTTGTAGGCCTACATGAGCCACTCCACATTGTCTTGATGGTTTTCCACAGTGATCGAAGTGCACGCATTACGCCAAATGAATGTGAAGTAGAGGCTGCAGTGGCGGCAAGCGGCTCTGGATGAGTGGACGTACATCGGTTTATTCGATGACCTGTATCCTGTGGTCTGATTTTGTTTCCAATTTCTCCGCATACTGGAAGTACGTCTATCGCTTTAAATGTAGTTGAAGCTGTAGGAGTACAGCGTGCAGGCGGCTCCAGACCTGATGTGAAAGGATTCTCTCGCTTCGCTTGCTCTGCCCCCACCTCTGTTGCAGCTATCAGCCCATCTTTTATTTTTCCGGATGGTGAACCTGGTAAAAAATTCGACGATGTGCGTTCCAATGTACATTGGAGGTTATACGTATCTTTTAAGCAAAATGAATTTAAGGTGGGGGAAATGCTGTTACTTGTTGACGAATTGCTGCCAACATTAACTGGGGGTGAGAATATGGTTCCAAGCATCGTGTTCCTTTTTGTTAATTAGGAAATTGGGACCCCGAATTCTATTTTGATAAGCCTATTGTGTCGTTCATAAAATAAGCATTGGATTATTTGCACGTTCGCCAGCGTAACGTCAGCCAAAGTACACCGTCGCTGTGGTCTTTTTTCCTAAATATCTTCCGTTAATGTGTTTGCTACCGGAGAGTCTGAGACAACGCCACACTCACAGAACGTAGCGTGTCGGGAGATGAGAATAATTTTTCAATTATTTCGAGATTGGGTATCGCTTGCCTGTTTCATACAACCAAAACATTCGGCAAAGAGGAAGGTTAGATAACGAAGAATACGGATTCTTCGCCAAACTGCCATCATCGGCAACATGTATTAACCGATACTGCTTACCTGACTCTCTTCCCATCCACGCTTTAATCACCACAACATCAGAAACACCATCTTCAGTCACATATCCCAAAGCCAGTTTTAAGATGAGTGCTGGCACTTTTTGTACTGCACGCGTCACATAGTGCATCACGTCATCAGCACAACTGAATTCAAGCATTTCTCCGGGATACTTTGCCGTCATATATATTTTTACGATGTCTGTCAAAGAATGTTTTTCGTTGGATGACGCGATGCCAGTCTCTGCAACTAGCTGTGCAACTGTTTTTTTCAAGAGGAAGCCAAGTACTCTGTAACTTGCACTCTGGCGATGAATGATTGCGCAGACTTTTTCCATCTTCTCTAATACCGGCAGGTAGGGCTCTTCCGGATTGTCCGGAGCTTGCGCAGCAAGGTCATAAATTTGCTGCCTTAATCCAGAGTCCATATCGATGGATGACAATATGTTGACCAGCCTTGTTCCTATTTTTGAATCATTATGAAAATTGATATGTTCAACCACGCGAAAAGTATCCAGCCATTTGGATAAAACAAACGCGCCTGGCTCCTTGTTCAATGTATCGTATCTCTCTAAATTTTTTGCTCCCAGACTGTAAGCAGAAAGCACAAGTGGACGCGCATCCATTGCCGGGGGTTGTGCGGTACCTTGCTTCTCCCAATATCGCGGGTGCAATTGGCACTCATCTGTCTCATATACCCAGCATGTTATAGCGAGGGGCATATTCGACAGGCTTGGTAGCTTTACTTTTTTTGTGACGATGTCACCATTTTCATTTTTCTCATATTGACTATCAAAGAGTTCATATTTTATGTTGCCATCTTCAGACCATACCTCGGCCAAAACCAGCTTACTAATATATGCACCCTCCTCTGTTTTTTGCACCATTCCCAGAACGATATTTTTTTTTAAATCAGGATGTCCACACACAGCACTCGCGAAATATTTTTTCATGATGTCTTTGGAAAACTCACCATCGCGTCCCTTCATCTGTCCATAATATCTGCCAACAAAAGTAAACAATGCCGCGACTTCAAGAGTTGACATACCCACGTCAGTAGACGCGATGCCAGATTTTTTAAGCAAAACGTCGACGGGTGTATTTGTTATATCGGAAAGTATCGCTACACTCTTTTTGTAAGAATAAATTTTGTTCATGTCATGGCCGAAACGCAGTAGCTTATTGTTTTCGGGACGCCTCCCGGCACAAACGTTTACCGGCATTGCATTACTATGTAGCGCCGCTTTTTGCGCTATTTCCTGGGTAGTGATGAACTGTGGCGGCGCAGACATTCTTGAAGGTGCATCCTCCTCTACCCTGCGCTGAAATTTCTCCCATATCTCTCGATGCGCGTTATATGTTTCTTGTTTGATTCTTATGGCCGATGGTCCAGGTCTCGTCCCGCAATCAGTCATTTTTTGCTTGTCATGGGATGGTGTAACAGGTCCGACTGCGATCAATCGTTCTGTAACTCTCGGCATGGAATCGGGCGACAACAATGGAAGTTGAGTGTTTAATAATTCACATTGTTCGTCGGTCGTATATTGCGCGCTTACCAGACCAGTCGATAGATTGGACGCTATGGTCGGGCAAGTCAGGCTATTTGATGGCACATTGGCGCGAGCAGCGGGTGGGGACGAGGGAGGCGTTCGCATCGTACTTTTCACATTAATCAGGATCCCGGATTTTATTGTAAGGGGTGTATTTTATCGTTCATAAAATACGCATTGACTGGCCACTCTTTCAACATGCCCAGAGACCGAATAAAGCCCCATCCAACATGCGGTAGGAACATACTTCGACTTTACCGGCAAGCAAATACGATATTCGTAATCGCCCTCTTACCATCATCCGTCACCACCACTACAACAATTGATAGTACGCATTGATGCGATGTGCCACAGCAGCACAAAAGTTGGGGACAAAAAAAACCATGTTCTGCGAACATGGTTTTTGGGGCCGAAATTTTTTTATCGAGTACTTTTACCGAGTTACCGAAAAAGGAAATCGCTTACCTGTTTCATAAAGCCATATCTCATCACAAAGAGGCAATTTGGAAAGCGACGCTATCTCCATTGGTTGCTCCACTCCTTTAACGTCAAAATCGAGCAGTCTGTACTGTATTTGTGGCGTTAGTACACCGTTATATATGCATGTGGGCGGTTTTCCATCTTCTCGCGCGTAGCATAGCAGGCTATTTTTTAACTGTACGTAGACGTCTTTATTACTACTGTTTCTGAAAATATTTGTTCCATCTTCCTGTTGATAGCGGTTGAGTTCTATATTATTTGAATCTGTGTAGTAAAGCGCTCCATCTTCGCGGATTTTACACCACGCTTTAATTGCCACAACCGTGGTAGCACCTCCTTCTGTCGGCGCATATCCCAGCGGAAGTTTCATAATTAAATTCGGCGCCTTTGCTACTGCTCTGATGACATATTTCTTTACATTATCAGTGCAAGTAAATGGAATCATTTTTCCATGGTAATTTGCAGCCGCATATAATTCCGCGATTTTTTCTGCTGACTGCTTTTTGTCGGATGGCGCGATGCCGGTCTCTTTAACTAACTGTTCAACTGGTTTTTTCAAGAGGCCGCCAAGTATTTTGTAAGCCGCAGTATGGTTATGTATTGGTCCGGTCAGCTCACAAAATGTTGACACAGAGAAGATAACCGGTGTTGGCAGACCACAAATTTTCGCATGTGTACTCAACGAATTAACAGGCGGGGCTTGTGGGGCTTCACACAGTGGACTGGCAATCCTGATCTGGTTGACCTTAGTCGCTACTATATCTGTCACCGTACTCTGCCTAGTTTTTCCGAGTGCTGGAAGATCTGTCGCTAAATACGGATCTGAAGCAAGGCTGGCAGCAACAAGCAGCTCCTGGCTCGCGGATCGGACCTGGTTCTTTTCAGGCCTGCCTTCGGCTATTCCCCCTGCCATTTCATGTCTCCACAAAGGTGTATCTCTCTGACCAAATACATTTGCACCGGGGGAAGCTATGGCCGCCGCAAGCCGCGCTGGATGAGACGTGGGAAGATCGTTTTTTTCATGCTGCATTATTGTGGCTATCCGAACTCTCTCCGCCATCTGTACGGGAGCTGGTAAGGGGCTTAGTAATGTACGTTCTAATTTTATTGGGACGGCATGTGCAGATGCCACACCGAATGGATTTGAAATAGGAATGCTATCAGTTTGTGGTTGATTGCCTTGAACAACACCTGAGGATGGGGGCTTCGATTCGATTGGCATTGTGTTCCTTCACAGTGATTGGAACGCCAGATTCTATTTTTACAAACATATTTTGTCGCTAATAAAACGTGCATTCGTCGGGACCCCGTTTTTAGTTTGTACCAAGATGACAGAACATTTACAACCATCCTCTTTAAACAAAAAACCACATTCTGCGAACGTGGTTTTTTGATAGTGAGATTATTTATTTTTCAGAGTACTCGAAACTGAATACCGCTTACCTGTTTCGTATAACCAAAATTCATTACAAGGAGGTAACTTAGATAACCCCGGATATATATGAACTGAGAGCTGGCCCTCAGCGTCAAAATCAAGAAGCCTATACGCCATCGATGGTGTTATTACACCTTTGTATATCTCTTGCGACCTCGCATCTTCTGACGAGTGGCATACATTCTGGCCCTTTAACTGTACGTAGATCATTTTCCCTGTGGCATCTTTATAAGAATTCGTGCCCTCTTTTTCTTGATAGAGGCAGATCTTTTTCCCCTCTGAGTCATAGCAGACAAACCCGCCATTTTCTGTAGACCACCACGCTTTAACGCAGACAACCTTAGCGCCTCCTTGTGTCGGCAGATATCCCAAAGGTAATTTGAGTATTAACTTCGGTACTTTTTGTAGCGCTTTTATCAAATACTTTTTTACTTCATGATGAGATGCAAATGGAATCATTTTTCCGGAGTAATTTGCAGCCGCGTAGAGGTTCTCTACGTCTTTCAAAGTCTGCATTTCGCCAGACGGCAGCTTCAGACCTTTCGGTCCAATCGTTGCAGCGATCAATTCATCTGATTTTTTTAATAAGCCACCAAGTACAAGGGCATAACCTGTGTCCTTGTTATACAACCGCTTAGTATAATTAAGATACGGATTGGTATTGTCTGCGGACATAGCGAACTGCATTTGTCTACCAAAAACTTCCTCTTTGCTATCCCGATAAGCGCCATCCATAGCGACCAATACCGACGAGTAGCGCTCTGGGATGGTGGTCGGCGCTTGAGAAACAATCTTGTAAATCGCAGCCTGTAATGCAGGCTCACCAGCCATATAGTTCAATAATTTGACCATATCTAATCGTATCTTTGAATCGTACCCACGCCTGACACCAGCGTACAAGCGGAAATCATCGAGCCATTTGGAAAAATCCGACGCTCCCGACGCATCGTCATTAAACCGTTCAGAAAACGCTGCTCCCCAACTATGCACAGCAAGCATCAGTGGGCGGAACTGCGTACTGTGCACATACGGCGGCAGGCCGGAAGCTGCTCGATCGATATCTTTCTCTTTCCAGTATTGCGGACTCATCTCCCTTTCATCGGTTTCTAATACCCAATAGATTGCCTCTTCGGGTAAATGCGAAAGACTCGATGTCACTTGTGCTTTGACAGTCCTTACACCTTCCTCATCCTTAACCTCCGGATAATCGAATAATCGATAGTGCATCAATCCATCCTTACTCCATGTCATGGCATTAGAAACCTTGCCACTCTCGGCTTTTGCATCGCCATTTGATACCTCTCTCACCCTGCCAAAAATCAGCTTTGCCACCATCTCAGGGTGTTCCCGTACAGCATCGGCAAAGTATTTTTTCACACCGAAAGTGTCCCACCACGTATCACGGACCATACCGAGCGTATGCCCGTGATAGCCACAAACAACGGCGCAAAATGCCACGAATTCACGGCCAGTCATACGCACGTCAGTGTCTGCCGGAATACCTGCTTTTTTAAGCAAAACGTCAACAGGAGTACCTGTAACACCGGCAAGCACCTGCACACTCTGTTTGACAGAATAATTTTCCTTCATGTCAGTATCTGCAACAAAGTTGATTGGATCATTCCAGTTATAACCATCAAAGATCCCTTCATAGACACGCATTGGCGTTGCAGCGCTATGTATCGGCGGTTTCTGCGTCACAACAGAAAATAATGGTGATGGGACAGGCGGGGTAAATAACGGCGCTCTCTTGAACACCCTCGCCTTATAACCCTCCCACGCCTGTTGATAATCGGCGTACAGATCCGGGTGGATTCTGGAACCAGGAGCAATATCAGGTACGTCCATCTTCGGTTGGGTCGGCGTGGCGGGATTGATATCACGTTCTGCTCGTTGTCCAGAAATGTCCGCATTCTTCGAAACCAACGGCACAGTCTGGGAAGGAACAGCTGCGTAAAATCCTGTCCTGAAACTCTGCATTGACTCAGAGCCACGGTTTATCGATTCAGAAGAAGGCTGCAGCAATCCAGATGGCAGTGCCAGCGGGACGTTATTTACACTTGCCACATCCATTGGTTGCTCATTGGAGGAGATGCTGAATTCAGATACCGGATTGCGGCGAACAAGCGTTGGAGATACGGGAGGAGTTGGCATCGGCTACCTTTATATTAAAACGAGGCCGAATTTTATTTTGACGCATCTATTTTTTCGCTCATAAAACAAGCATTCTTTTAGTCGCCAGATCACCCTATCAGGCCAGCTTAAACTTACGCCGGGGCGTTCTTCTCCGGCACCCATCCCTACGGCTTCACGACCTCCACGCCATACTTAGCAAATATCCGCGCCATTTCACCGGAGGCGACCAATGTATCGGTGGCCTCCTGCAATGCACGAGCTAATTCGGTATCGCTCTTCTTGACCGCCATCCCAATCACCCAGCCTTTGGGTGGCAAGCGCTGAAAAGCGACTTCGCTCATGGCAAAATGAGGATCTTTCCCGATGACCGATTCAATTTCCGAACGATTGGCGACGACGCCATCGAGTTCCCCTGCTTTGAGTTTTTCCAGTGCATCAGTGGCGTTCGGAAATATCTTTACGCCGTCCCGAAATTTGCCATCTTCTGCGCCCATGATCAGCATTGCGCCAATCGAAATTTTTTCCGCGCCTATGCTTTTGCCTGCCATCGCATCAAGATTATCGAACACCGACACCTTGCGGATATCCCTGACCAGCCGCACCGTTTCACGATGGTAAGGTGCAAAAATGCTGACCTTGTCATTCTCGTTGATCAAATGGGGATCGACCGGCACATGCATCAACACGTCAGCAGGGCCGTAGCCGAGATAGTGTCCTTTCCAAACCATATTGCGTAAATCGTCACTCAACTCTTCTCCGGCGGGAAACGGCAACAAACTCATTTTCAGACCTAATTTGTTAGCCAGCGCCTGAGCAACATCAATATCAATACCCGCACCGTTGGCTGAAAACGGAGCGAAATCATTGTAGACAGCAACCTTCAATATCCCGGTTTGTTTGATCTTCAAAAAATCATTATCCGCTTGCGCATACGCAGCGTTACCGACACACATCGAAGTCAGCATTAACATCACGGTGAGTACTTTTGAAAAAAGTCTGGTCATGATTCACATCCTGTTTTTTGGTGATGGTGATGGTCCGATGGGCGTCATCCATCGGCTCTTAATTCGCGCCCGTCCTGATCAATTAATCGTGCGCAGCGTTTCAAGATAAGCCTTGATAGACCACATAGCTTCTTGATTGAGGATGCCCTCAAAGGCAGGCATATAGACCGCGCCGTTACGTACTTTCCCATGGCGAATAGAAGTCAGAAAATATTTATCCGTCTCTTTAAAACACGCCTCTTGTTTATCGCCTTTCAGGTCCATGCAGTCACGATCGATTAAGCGTAAATCAGGCGCGATGCCGCCTGATTGGGCCTGCAAGCCATGACAACGGGCACAATTTTCTGCATAGGCGGAGGTACCGATATTAATCGCCTCTTTCTGCCCACGGTAAGGGTTATTGTCCAGCCAGGCAGCGCCTAGTACAGGCAATGTTTTGGTGTCCACAGGTTGCGGCGTGACGTCACCATGTGCATAGACGAACGTAGGACTCATCAATACGGCAAAAGCCAGGCGAACCATGCTGTGGCCAAAAATACGGTGCGATTTTTTCATACCCATCTCCTCAAATTTGAAATATGGGGACACATCCGCAAATGTCATGCCAGGCAAACACCACACCCCGACAACTGTTTTTGTTCTATTTTTGAACAATGCCGATACGCAAGTGCTATATTTAAGAACAGCATAATAATTAATGAGAATATTGCTTGATACAAATAAGACTTATGTATTGCGTTTGATGCCAATACGCCAATGCGGCGTTGTACGCATAACGTCGCAAGAGGTAAATTGCATAAGCCTTCACAAAAACAGCAGGAGACAAAGGCATGCAGCCAACCCACGTCCGCACTCCGGACGCACAATCGAGGGCACTCGACGGCGACCTCAAAAAACAAGCCGTGCGTGGCACGTTTTCTGCTTCTGAAAACCCCATGATGATAGAAGAATCCCGCCAACGCTCGCTAGCGTATGGCCTGTCGGAAATTGAAAAACCAGATTTCAGTCCCCTTACACGCACTGACCTTTCACTATTGCTGGAGCAAAACCGCATCCTGCAAGCGCATGCGTTGCCGGTGATGGAAACGCTCTACGAGCAAATCATCAACACCCACAACATGGTGATCCTGACCGACGTCAACGGTCTGATCGTGCATACGTTGGGCGACGATGATTTTCTTGAAAAAGCCAATCGTGTCGCCCTCCAACCCGGCGTTACCTGGTCCGAGGCCAGCAAAGGCACCAACGCCATCGGCACGGCCATTGCCGAGCAACTGCCGGTACAAATTCATGCCCACGAACACTTTCTGGTCGCCAATCATTTTCTGACCTGCTCAGCCGCACCCATCCTCGATCATCAAGGCAATGTCATCGGCGTGCTTGACGTAACAGGCGATCAATCGAGCTTTCACAAACATACGATGGCCTTGGTGCGCATGTCGGCCCAAATGATTGAGAATCATTTATTTATAGCCGCGTTTCAAGATGCGATCACGCTGCACTTCAATACTCGGCCCGAATTTGTCGGCACGCTGATGGAGGGGATCGTCTCGTTCTCACCTGGCGGTCGCTTTCTGTCTGCGAACCGAACCGGTTTATTCCAGCTTGGCTTGCCGATGTCGGCGTTGCAATCGCACACCTTCAGCTCACTATTCGGCTTATCGGTGGCTTCCCTGTTCGACCATTACAGAACCGCGTCACCGGGATTGCTCAAGCTGTGCATGCCCAGCGGCGTACTCGTGTATGGGCGTGCGCAACTGCATATCGCCAATAGTCCGTTTCACCGCTCAGCCGATTTGGCCCGCGCCGATATTGGCGTGAGTGCAGCTCCCGATACCAGCGACAGCAATGCCAATATAACCCGCGCCAACCAGACCGCACGACGTATGTCCGGCCTGCGCTATCTGAATACCGGCGACCCGCAAGTCGCTGCCTTGATCGAAAAGGTCAACAAAGTCCTAGGGCGTGATATTCCCATTCTGATCATGGGTGAGACGGGAACCGGCAAGGAATTACTGGCGCAGGCCATCCACAACGATTCACCGCGCGCGAGCGGTCCTTTTGTTGCGGTCAATTGCGCGTCCATCCCGGAGACGTTAATTGAGTCAGAATTATTCGGCTACGAAGATGGCGCGTTCACCGGTGCGCGTAAAAAGGGCGCGGTCGGGAAAATTTTGCAAGCCAATGGCGGCACGCTGTTTTTGGACGAAATCGGCGACATGCCGTCGAATCTGCAATCGCGCCTTTTACGCGTCTTGCAAGAGCGCATGGTCACACCATTGGGCAGCACCAAATCGATTACCGTCAATGTCGAACTGATCTGCGCCACCAACCGCAATCTGCGCGACTTGATCGCCAAAGGCGAATTCCGCGAGGATCTGTATTACCGTTTGAATGGACTGGTGGTGAAGTTGCCGCCGCTGCGTGAACGTACCGATTTAGACGTCGTGATCGAAAAAATACTCATCGCAGAATCGACCAATGGACGCTACACGGTCGCCCCGGACATCATGCGCTTGTTCAAGCTGCACAACTGGCCGGGCAACTTCCGCCAATTGACCAACCTGCTGCGCACCGCTATCGTCATGGCCGACACGGATCATGAAATCAGCCATCAACATTTGCCCGACGATTTTCTGGAAGACATAGAAGACATGGAGCAAACCCACGCCAGCGCACACAGCGACGACACCAAATGGCTGGTATCGAGCGGTGCGAATCTGGAGCAGGTGGAGCGATCGGTGATTGAAAAAGCATTGGCCGCGAACGGCGGCAATGTCTCGGCCACCGCCCGGGCGCTGGGCGTGTCGCGCAATACGATTTATCGCAAAATCCCGTTGCAAAAATAGACGCGGTGCGTCTATTTTTATCCGTTCAAGTTTGCCCAAGCCGCCGATACAACTCATTAGCCCGCGTCAGATGACTGAGCATGGCTTCAGCGGCAGCGTCACCATCGTGCTGCGCAATGGCGTCAATAATGCGCTGATGTTCAAGCAGCGTTTGCTCCTCAGCCCCCGGCGCGCGCACCATCGTTTGATAATACTCACGCGCCCAGCGAAACATCGATTCGACAATCGCCGGGAAGATCGGATTGCCGCTGATGTCGGCGATTTCGCGATGAAACGCCATATCGTTATCGATAAATTCTTCCAGATTGACCATCGATGCGCGATGCCGGGCGTTGGTCAGTTGCAGCCCTGCGATTTGCGCATCGGTTGCGCGTTCGGCGGCCATTCTGGCGGTGCCGGTTTCAAGAAAAATCCGCGCTTCTTTTAAATGCGAGAGCATGTCCGGCTGGGTGCGCAATAAATGCATCGCCCCACCCGCAATCTGGCCGATTAATTGCTCCGCCGTCGGCACGACAACGCGTGCCCGTTCGCCGTGGGCGATTTCAACGATGCCGGAGCGCTCCATGGCTTGCAACGCTTCACGCACTGCCGGACGGCCGACGCCGTAGAGCTCCATTAATTCGCGTTCTGAGGGCAAGTGCGATCCCAATGGAATCGCCCCGGAACGGATGCGTTCCATCAAGCGATCGAGCACTTCGTGGTAGAGCTTGCGGCGTTGAATGATTTCGGACATGGTAGGAATAAAGAGCAGATGACGTACTGACTATACCATACCGGCTATAGCTCCCAAAACGTCGCCGAAGAAAGAAAGGCCGCCGATCTGCCCGCCTTTGAGCACGATTTCCAGCCCGTCGCGCTGCGGATGTGCAGACCAGATGCGGCATAACGGCGCACCCGGTGCCATCGCAGCGACCACACTAAGAGCCCTGATATTAAGTGCACTGACGACTTCGCCCGAGCTGTCGCCTCCGGCAACAACAATGCGCCGCACTGCGGTCTGATCGAGCAAGCGGCGCATAATATCACCGAGTATCGCGCCGATACAACGTGCCGCATCAGCCCGACTAAGTCCGGCCTCGGCTGCGATGGCGTCGAAGTTGATCACACTCGGATCGTCAGGCCCTTCCGCGCTATAAATCAATGCGCTGATGTTGCACGCAATCGCGGCGGCAGCGATGTCGACTACCCTCCCTATTTCATCATCTCTGGTGCGCACATCCAGCGCACGCCTCAGATCAAGCCGCTCAACCTGAAAACCGTTGTCACGCGCCCAGCCGATTTGGTGCGCGGTCACCGGGGAGCAACTGCCGCTCACCGCGGCAATCGCCGGTACGCTAGCGGCGACCGGTAATGCGGACTCAGCAGGTAACAGCCCCAACGAACGCCAATAGGCCACCAGCGCGTATTGCAAACCGGAAGAAGAAGCACTGAATACGCCCGCGCCGCGCTGCTCCCAGATCAACTTGCCAGCGGCTTGCAGCGTGGCGTCGTCCAGCACATCGATCAGCACTACCGGCACATCATCGCCGCTAAGTGTTTGTAGCCTTGCATCGGCACTGCCCTGCCCCAATGCGAGCATGTCGATCAGTTCGATACGGCGTGGTGTTTGTTCGCCCAGATGGCGGCGCAAGTCCGACTCGCGCATCGGAGTAACCGGATGCTGGGACATGGTCGGATGCCGGTCCAGACGGTAGCCTGTGCCATCGACGGCGGCAAACAGATTGCCAAAAACCTGATAGCGCTTCAGACGCGGCGCGCCGACCACCATCGGCGACCAGCGCCCGGCCATGTGGGCCACGCCAAGATCGATGGCGCAGCCGATCGATCCTGTCACGGGCGATGAATCGAAGGTAGAACATATTTTGTACTGCACAATCGGCGCGCCTAGTCCGGCAAGACTGGCGAACGCGACCGGCAATTGCGAGCGCATCCAGCCCGGATCACGACCACGCGACGACCCTGCCAGCCCGACGCAACGCACGCCGGGAAAACGTTCCAGCATGGCTTGCGTCGGTGTTTCCAGAAACAAGATAGTCGGCACGCCAGCCGCACTGAGCGCCTCCATCGCGTCGGTCGATCCGGTGAAATCATCACCGTAATAGGCCAGCAGCAAACCCTGCGGCAACGTTGAAGCCGTCATTGCCAAAATCCCAGCGCAGCGCTCAGCTCTGGACTATGTCTGGCTTGTTGCGCCAGTGGCACGCCCGCAATCGCCGCGACCCACGCCTCACGCAAGGCCATCACGCCAGCAGAAACGCCGCCCGGATGACCGAAGATGCCCCCGCCTGCGGTATGAATCAAATCTGCACAGCCGAGTGCAGCATAGGTATCCGCTGCCTGCAACCCGGTTTGTCCGGAGCTAAACACCGGCATGGCTGACATCGGTGCGCCCGCCATCACCGGAGCCAGCACCGACCGTGCTGCGGCAATTACGCTGGCGTCAGATTCGCTGAACTTGTTACGCAAGCCATTGACATGCAAATGGTCAGCACCGGCCAGACGCCAGATCATTTGCCAGGGCGCAAAGTCCCAGCCCAGTTGCGGACTACGGTTTAAATAACCCCATCCGGCACGATGCGCGTGGATCGGCAATTGCGAATGGCGACGCAATTCACGCAAGCCGACCAGACCGACCGAATTGAGGCAAACCATGATGCAGGTGCCGCCCTCGGCCAGTACCAAGTCATGGCGATGCCGCATTTCGTCGAGATCGCCGGTCAGGTTAAAGGCCACCATCGCTTTTTTGCCAGTGCGCTCAGCCCCCTCGTTGACGACGCGCATCACCGCACGCACCCGCTCGTCAAACGGACAAAAACCGCCATCGGCTTGCAGCTCGTCATCCTTGATAAAGTCAATCCCACCGGCAACCAGTTCGCGCACCTGCGTCGCGGTCTCGGCCACCGACAAACCCACGCTGGGCTTGATGATGGTGCCGATCAATGGTCCGTGTTCAACCTTGGTGAGTGCACGCGTACCAGTGATACCAAAGGCTGGGCCGGGATAGGCGGCAGCGAAGGCGGCGGGCAGTTTCAAATCGATCAGGCGCAATCCCGACACCTGGCGCAACTCAAACAAATTACCCGCAATGGTCGAGAGCAGATTCGGCAGCGACGGCCCGATATTCTCCAGCGGCCATGACAGCCCAAGTATGCAGCGGCGATACACCGCCGATACGATGCCGCCCGGCAAACTGGGGGCTGCAACTTCCTCAATGACTTCCAGCCGTTCGACGCGTGCGCCGGAACGGGCTTTCAGGGCCGGTGTTTCGGTTGCCAGCGCAACAAAGGTGCCGCTTGATTGTTCCCCGGCGATGACCGCTGCGGCACGCGCAGGATCGTCGCCAGTTTCCAGCCAGTAGGTTGCGTAAATGCGCTCGCTCACTGTATTTCCTTTTTGTAATAAGTGCGGTTCAGGTAATACGACGAATACTTTCCGCGATTTCGTCACGGTCAAACACCTTGAGCCAGTCGTCGCGCATCAAACGCGGCTTACCAAACTCAATCGCCTTATTGCAAGCATCCGAAAAAGCACCCGGGATTTCATTAAAAATCACCGCACCCAGAATATTCATGTGACCGAGCAAAAAGTCGCGCGCCGCTTCTTTCGGCACACCGCGCCGCACCGTCTCATCCATCGCGTCGCGCATGACTTGCAGCAGGGTTGCAACAACGGTTTCCGACAAACCCGGCTCCAGCAAGGCCATCTGATCCACCGTCAATCGATACGAGCGCATGATGGGCGCATAAATCACCTTGGCAACCGCTTCGCCCAGGTCGAAAGCTTCTTCCGGCCCTTGCATGAGCGCGCTGGTAATCGACTGCTTGGCAGCACCGCCGCCGAAATAATCGCGTCGTCCTTCTTCCGTCGTTTCATCGTTGAAGATCGGCGGATGACAAGGGTGCGCGACGAAATAGACCAGATCAGGCCGCACCGGCAAATGCCCGGCAAATGGCGCAGCAGCATCAAGCGTCATCACCATCACGCCAGCGCGCAATTGGGGCGCAATCTGGGCGGCGATTTTGCCGATCAGCGTGTCGGGCACGGCCAGGATGACGACATCGACGTTATCGAGCGCGGCTTCAATACTCACGCAATCGACGCCCAGCTCGTCCTTTAAACGTTTCTGGCCGAAGGCGCTGACTTCCACGTGCGCGACCTGATAATCCGACTTCTGCAAATTCTTCGCCAGACGGACACCCATTTTTCCGCCAGCGCCAAACAGGGCGATTTTTTCGTTCATGTTGCTCTCCAATTAGTTGCGTAAAAAGTACTTATTCAGGTTGCAAGGTTGCTGTTTGCGCCATGCCACTGAGCGAAAAACTCAGCAGCGCAGAAACCAGCATCAGGCCGCCGACAATCAACATCGGCACTTGAAATCCGCCGGTGCTGGCTTTCAGTGCACCGGTTATAAAAGGGGCTGCGAAACCGGCCAGATTGCCGATGGTATTGATGAGCGCAATCCCGGCTGCTGCGCCAACGCCCGATAAAAAACGTCCCGGCATAGACCAAAACACAGGCAACGCAGAAAAAATGGCGCAAGCTGTAACGGTGATGACAGCCATGATGCCGACCGGCGAATGCATCTGTAACGCCAGCGGAATACTCAGCGCCCCAATGAGCGCCGGAATACCGACATGCCAGGTTCTGACACCGCGTCGGGTCGCGTCACGGCTCCAGAGAAATAGCGCCACCGCTGCCGGAAGATACGGCACGGCGGTAATCAAGCCTTTTTGAAATACATTGAATTTGCTACCGAACTGTCCTTCGAAGCCGCCGATGATGGTTGGCAGAAAGAACGCCAGCGCATACAGGCCATAAATCAGACCAAAATAAATCAGCGACATAATCCACACGCGCCGGTCCAGCAATACTTTGCTCCACGCCGGATGACCTGCGGCTTGTTTGACTTTTTCTTCTTTGGCCAACTCGGTAGTGAGCCAATGTTTTTCGTCCGTGCTCAACCACTTTGCGTCCGATGGTTTGTCAGTCAGATAAAACCAGGCAACGACGCCGATAGCGATAGCTGGCACGCCCACGCCAAAAAACATAATCCGCCAACCCGCCATGCCAAACAGACCCGAGGCGCTCATCAAGATCGCTGCCAACGGCGCGCCAATCACAATCGTCAGCGGCTGCGCCAGATAGAACAATCCAAGGATATGGCTGCGATATCTGGCCGGGACCCACAGACTCAGAAACAGAATGGCACCGGGGAAAAATCCGGCTTCAGCGATGCCCAACAGCACGCGCAACGTGTACAGCTGGGGGATGCTATTGACCCAGGTCATCGCCACCGTCACCACACCCCACGTCACCATAATGCGCGCCAGCCAACGCCGCGCACCGAAGCGATACAGCGCCAGATTGCTGGGAATTTCCAGAAAAATGTAGCCCAGAAAAAATACCCCGGCAGCAAACCCGAACTGTGCCGCACTCAGCCCGAGATCCTGGTTAAGCCCGTTGGGACCGGCAAACGAAATCGCAGTCCGGTCCAGAAAATTAATAAAAAACATCAAGGCCACAAAAGGAACTAGCCGAAGCGAGACCTTTCGGATGGCGGATTTTTCAATCGCAGATAGTGCGGTAGTCACGGTGTCTCCTCGGGTCATGCTGTTTTATGTGTTTTTGATTGATTAGCGACGACGGCTTGTTACCGTCGTTCACACCAGTCCAGCTGGTATGATGAGCATATCATCATGATTTGAGGTGACACAAGGGAAATCTACAATGCGGTAGACATGATGGGCGGGGATAACTGATTCTTATCTGGAAGAATCGACCATCAGCGTTTTTTCAACGCAGCTCCAACTAACCCAGGTAGTTAGTAATCGGTCGTGTGGCCTGAGCCAATCGACGAGCTTGGGATCGAGCCAATTAATCGTTTGTAAGCCGAGCGTATGTTGATCCATGAGCGTTGGAACCAGCCATAATAAAGGCTCATGATGAAAGACGCGATTGCGTAAATCCCTTATCTGATTGAGTGCTGATGAAATTGTTTTTCGCTGACGTTGTGGTTTGGGACAACGTGGAAATACCAATCGCAGATCTTTCCAAAGGTGATCTTGAAAGTGCGTATTGAACAGCGAACTCCAAAAACCAAAAGTGAGCTCGGCCACAATCTTGTCCGGCGTCAATGGTTCTCTTCGACGGCTCAATTTTGCCTTGGCATTCGATACCTCCTTGTTCTGCCAAACAAATAACGCCATATCCGTCCACAGCTCCCACCAGTCGGCTCGACCATACAGGTGCGTGAGGCGTTGATGAATGCCATTACGAAGAGCGATTTCGACTATATTCAGCAATGGCATCATGGATTCAGCGAGCAGCATATTATGGGGATACGCTATGGTCGCTTTGTCGATATCACCGCCGTATGCGGCGCTATACCGTCCAATTCTTGCGGGCGAAAAATGTTTTTCCAGGTCGCTACTGTTCATTCGTGCCACTGTCCTTGATCAAATTTGAGCGGGAATGATACAATAGCCGAGCAGCCCTAGACCAAGCCCTCTCCCGCCTCCCATACCGGTGATGACACTAGGTTAGATTTGGTCCCGTTACACGGGACCGCCCGGATTTAAAACACAACCCGCCTTATGGCGGGTTGTGTCGTTTTGGGCCAGTAATCTCCTACCTCAGAAGACCAAAAGCATATGCCGGCATGTGCAACAGCAAACGCCGCCATAACTACTTTCTTGTACTGTTTCTGATACCAGCAACAATTCGCTTGGCCCACTCCAACGAACACGGTCAAACAACTACCCCACCATCATCAATATGCAAAGGGGAACAAATATCTCTCATCGGAATTATTCAATTGCCCCATTGACATGCTGACATACTCATCATACCATCGAAAATGTTAGTCCAATAGCACACCTCGCCGCAGAGCGAGGCAGTCCTTTCATCCCATCAGGAGACACACAATGTTGTTTATCAAGAAACTCGCTATCGCCAGCCTTTCCATTGCCACGCTGGGGATGACCGCTATTCCATCGAGCGCGAAAGATTTGATCGCCATCATCACGCCATCGCACGACAACCCATTCTTCAAGGCAGAATCCGACGCCGCCACTGCGCAAGCGAAAAAAATGGGTTACGACACATTGGTATTGATCCATGACGATGATGCGAACAAGCAAAACGAATTGTTCGATACCGCCATTGCCCGCAAGGCCAAGGCCATCATTTTGGATAACGCCGGTTCTGAAGCGTCGATCGCAGCGGTCAAAAAAGCCAAGGATGCAGGGATTCCATCGTTTCTGATCGACCGCGAAATCAATGCCACCGGCATCGCCGTGACACAGATCGTCTCCAACAACTATCAAGGCGCACAACTCGGCGGGCAAGAGTTCGTCAAGCTGATGAAAAGCAAGGGCAACTACGTTGAATTGCTAGGCCGTGAAGCCGATATCAATGCGGGCGTGCGCTCCAAGGGTTATCACGACATCATCGACCGCGCGACCGGCATGAAAATGGTTGCCCGCCAATCGGCCAACTGGAGTCAGCCAGAAGCGTTCAAGATCATGGAAAGCATTTTGCAAGCGCATCCGGACATCAAGGGCGTTATTTCCGGCAATGACACGATGGCGATGGGCGCCTGGGCCGCACTCAAAGCCGCCAATCGCACCGATGTAATTCTGGTCGGTTTTGACGGCAGCAATGATGTGCGCGATTCAATCAAGGATGGCGGCATCAAGGCAACCGTACTGCAACCGGCATTTCGTCAAGCGCAACTGGCGGTTGAACAAGCTGATAAATTCCTGAAAACCGGCAAAACTGGCTTGCCTGAAAAACAGTTGATGGATTGCGTCCTGATCAATGCACGCAACGCACCGAAACTGGATTTGTTTGCAGTCAAGAAGTAAGCGGAATTGACGCACGACTTTACTCATCGTCGAACAGAGCGTGTTGATATATAACCCGTTCGGACTGAGTAGGCACGTAGTGCCGTATCGAAGACGCACCACCGCATGCATATACTTCGATACGCCCTACGGGCTACTCAGTACGAACGGAGTTTCTTAAAACTCAAACGTCAACACGACCTGGCCAACCGCTGGGGCCGCGCCCCTCTGCATTCTGCATTCAATCAATGGAATTCAAGACATGAACAAACGCATTGCTTGCGCGTTGACAGTGCTCGTTATCAGCAGCCTGCTGGGCGGCTGCAAACTCGTCAAAAACAGCGACAAAACCGCGTCCGACACATCCTCCTTCAATAGCAGCGCCTTCGATCCGGTACGCATGGCCGATCAGCTCTGGACGCCACAAATTCTGCCCTACATCAATAAAAAAGCCGTCGATTTCACGATTTTGCAAGCCGCTATCGAAAAAGATCTGGACGCCGCCGGTGCCCAATACGGGTATCGCGAAAAGGGTGAAGATGCCGCCTGGAATTTCGTCACCACTGTCGAAGGCACGGTCGTCGATGTCGATACCGAAGCCAGCGCCCCGGCGCTGCAAGTGGCCACTCAATCCGATGGCAAGGCCGATGTCGAAATCCAACTCGGCCCAATTTTCAGCGGCGCATCGTTGCGCGATGCGCTCGACTTCATCAGCTTTACTAAATTTGCCAATCAGATCGATTTCGCCCGCTTTGCCTCGGCCCTCAACGATCATGCGTACGCCATCGCGCTTAAAGACAAAGTGCCCGCCGATATCAAAGGCAAAAAAATCAAAGTAACCGCAACCTTCACCTATGACAGTTCGGCGGAGATGCCGTCGCTGATGCCGGTGAGTTTTTCGGTGGAAGCGGCCAAATGAGCGCGGCCACTGAAACCCACGCAATCGTCTTACGCGTCGAAGACGTCACCAAAGTCTATCCCGGCACAATCGCCCTCAAAAACGCCAGCTTTGCCGTGCGTCAGGGCGCAGTCAACGTGCTGGTGGGTGAAAACGGCGCGGGCAAATCCACGCTGATGAAGATCATCGCCGGGGTAGAGCAACCGACCATCGGACGCGTCATGATCGGCGACACCGAAGTCCATCTGAACAGCATCGATGACGCCGTTGCGCACGGGATCGGGATTGTGTTCCAGGAACTCAATCTGTTTCCCAACCTGTCAATTGCTGAAAATATTTTTATTTCCCGAGAAATCACAGGCCGCGCCTGCCACATCAATACCGCCGAGCAAGAACGGCTGGCGACCGAACTGATGGTGCGTCTGGAGCATCCGATCAATCCGGCCACGCTGGTGGGTGAGCTGCGTATCGGCCAACAGCAAATCGTCGAAATCGCCAAGGCCCTGTCAAAAAATGCCCGCATCCTGATCATGGATGAGCCGACCTCCGCCTTGAGCGCAACCGAGGTTGACATCCTGTTTCGGGTCATCGCCGAACTCAAGTCGCAAGGCGTGGCCATTGTGTATATCTCGCACCGGCTTGAAGAATTGATCAGGATCGGCGACTACATCACCGTCTTGCGCGATGGCCGCATCACCGGCAGCCAGTCAATGAAAAATGTCGACGTGAAATGGATCGTCCGGCAAATGGTCGGCGCCGACACCCGCGACTTCTCACGGGCGACTGACCATACGCTGGGCCCTGAAATTCTGAGCATTAAAAATGTCTGCCTGCGCGGCAAGACGCAAGGCTATCTGGTCGATCACGTCTCGCTCACATTGCGCGTCGGTGAAATCGTCGGCATCTACGGTTTGATGGGGGCTGGGCGCTCCGAATTATTCGAATGCATTTTTGGCCTGCATGCCCATGCGCAGGGCGAGATTGCGCTCAATGGTCAGGCGCTGGCAGGTAAAACGGTCGCCCAACGTATCGGGCACGGCATGGCCTTGATTCCCGAAGATCGCAAAGCCGAAGGTCTGGTGTCGGGCTTATCGATCAGCAGCAATCTGACCTTATCGAGCCTGCATGACTTTGCCACCGGCTTCCATATCCGCGCCGAACGTGAACAAGGCGCGATCCGCTCTTTCATCCAACAACTGGCGATCAAGGTTGCCAACCCGGCGCTGGAAGTCAGTTCGCTCAGCGGCGGCAATCAACAAAAAGTCGTGATCGGCCGGGCGCTGATGACCAACCCCAAAGTGCTGTTGATGGACGAGCCCAGCCGTGGCATCGATGTCGGCGCGAAAGCCGACGTCTTCAAAGTCATGCGCGACTTAGCCTTCAAAGGTCTGGGCATCCTCTTTGTGACGTCCGATCTGGACGAGGTCATGGCGCTCTCGGACCGCATCATCGTGATGTCCAACGGCCGCGTTACCGCTGAATTTGAGTGCGAGGCCGCCACCCGCGACGCGTTGGTCAAGGCCTCGGCTATGGGTCATAACACTATTGAGGAGACATCCGCATCATGAACACAAGCACTCTCGCTGCCCCTGCGCAGAAACCGCAAAACGTCCAGGGAGCCGCCGTCTTGCTGCTGCTCAAACTGCGCACGCTCATCGCCCTCTTTGTCGTCGTGGTGTTCTTCTCGCTGACGATTCCGAATTTTCTCAATCTCGCCAACATGCTCATCATGAGCAAACATGTGGCGCTCAACGCCCTGCTGGCGATCGGCATGACGTATGTGATTATTTCGGGCGGCATTGATCTGTCGGTCGGCTCCATCGTCGGCCTGTGCGGGATGGTCGCCGGTGCCTTGATTTTGCATGGAATTAATCTCGGCGACTCGACGCTTTACTTCAATGTGGTCGAAGTCATCGGCATCACGCTATTGGTCGGGGTTGCCATCGGCGCACTCAATGGTTTTTTGATTACGCGCTTGAATGTCGCGCCCTTCATCGCCACGCTGGGCACGCTGTATATCGCACGCGGCAGCGCATTGCTGTCGTCGGACGGCGCAACTTTTCCCAATCTGATCGGCAATGCGGCGTATGGCACGACCGGCTTTCCCTTGCTCGGAACGGCCAGCATCCTTGGTATCCCGTTGCTGATCTGGCTGTTGATTGCGGTTGGTTGCGGCGCGGCGTATCTGGCGGCTAAAACACCGTTGGGACGTCACATCTACGCGGTCGGCGGCAATGAACGCGCCGCCACCTTGTCGGGCGTCAAAGTCAATCGGGTCAAGATGTTTGTGTATATGTTTTCAGGTTTTTGTGCGGCCTTGGTAGGCCTGGTGATCTCCTCCCAATTGGTCGCCTCCCATCCGCTTACTGGCGAATCGTTCGAGCTCAATGCGATTGCCGCAGCGGTGCTGGGCGGCACTTCCATGTCAGGCGGACGCGGCAAAATCGGCGGCACGATTATCGGCGCGTTCGTCATCGGCATACTGGCTGACGGCATGGTGATGATGGGTGTGAGTTCGTTTTGGCAAACCGTCATCAAGGGTCTGGTCATCATTACCGCGGTGGTCATCGATCAGATTCAGCAACGCATGCAGCAACGTTTCGCCCTGCGTCAACAAGCGTTGATGGGGAGCTGATCATGCGCATATTCAAAGGCGCACTGATCGGCTGCGGCTTCTTTGCCCAGAACCATCTGCATGCATGGCGCGATCTGGACGGTGTTGAGATCGTGGCGTTGTGCGACGCCGATACCGAGCGCTTGCACAGCAGCGGCAAACTGTTTGGCATCACCCGACTCTACACCGACGCCGCCACCATGCTAGCGCAGGAACAACTCGATTTTGTCGATATCGCCACCACCGTCGGCAGTCACCGGATTCTGGTCGAAATGGCGGCCAAAGCGGGCGTCAATGTGATCTGCCAAAAACCGTTTGCAGAAAATCTGGCAGACGCACGCGCCATGACCGAGTATTGCGCCGCTGCTGGCGTAGCGCTGATGGTGCATGAAAACTTTCGCTGGCAAACCCCGATTCTGGCCTTGCGTGCAGCGCTGGAACAGGGTGCGATCGGACAGCCATTCTGGGGCCGGATATCGTTTCGCTCAGCCTATGACGTCTATCGCGGCCAACCCTATCTGGCCACCGATGCGCGTTTCATCATTCAAGACCTGGGGATACATTTGCTCGACATCGCACGTTGTCTGTTTGGCGATGTGGCGCAACTGAGTGCGACCACCCGACGCGTCAATCCGAACATCGTGGGCGAAGATGTGGCGACGATGTTATCGACCCACCGCAACGGTGTCACCAGCATCGTCGATTGCAGTTACGCCACCCTGCTGGCCGAAGATCCGTTCCCGCAAGTGTTGGTGGAAATCGACGGCAGCGAAGGCAGCTTGCGCCTGCTCTCCGGTTATCGCTTGCAAATACACAACGCGCTCGGCACGCAGACCATCGATTGCCAGCCGCCGCTGTTGCCGTGGGCTGAGCGACCGTGGCACAACATTCAGGGCAGTGTCTCTAATATTCAGCAGCATTGGCTGGACTGCTTGCGCAACAACCAAGCGCCAGCCACCTCAGGACGCGACAATCTGCAAACACTGGCGATGGTGGAGGCGGCGTATCACTCTGCCGCGCATCAGCAATTAAGCGTTGCCATCGCGGATTAAATAGGACTTATTGGGGAGTAAGGATGACTACCGCACAAAATCTACGCTACTACGGTACCGCGCTTGCATCCGATCCGGGCCAGCGGCTCTGCGCCGGTTTGCTGTCGGTTGATTTTATCGATGGCGGCTTACGCAACATCCGCTATGCCGGAATTGAAGTATTACGCGCCATCCATTTTGTCGTGCGCGACAAGGATTGGGGAACCTATACGCCAGCGTTGCGCAATCTGCACATCTTGCATAAAAACACTGAATTTCGCATCGCCTTTGACGCCAGTTGCAGCGATCCTCAAGGGCAGCTGCTGCATTACACGGTGCACATCATCGGTACTGCATCGGGCCGTTTGCAGTTCGAAGCCAGCTACACCGCAGCCACCGATTTTGTGACCGCTCGCACCGGGTTTTGCGTGCTCCATCCCATCGCAGGCGTGGCGGGTCAAGCGGTGGTGATCACGCATACCGATGGGAGTCATGAAGACGCGGTATTCCCGGAATTGATTGCCCCCTGGCAGCCGTTCAAAGATATCTCCGTCATCACGCATCAGGTCGCAGCCGGTGTGCAAGCGCGCTGTGCGCTTTTAGGCGACGTGTTTGAAATGGAAGATCAGCGCAACTGGTCCGATGCATCGTTCAAGACCTATGTGCGCCCGCTGGCACGCCCGTGGCCTTACCTGATTGCGCAAGGCGAAACCGGTACACAATCGGTCTTGCTTACCATTGAGGACCATAGCGCATCATCGGACATACCGCTGCCATTAGTACAGCCCACCGTCATCACGCTCACCCAACCCGGCCCTGCGCCCTTGCTTGCGCCCAAAATCGGTCTGGCGATTGCACCGGAAGAGATCGCCTCGACCCTGGACAATATCGCCGCGCTGCAGGCGCTCGGGGTCCACGTTCTGCTGTGTCACTTCGATCCCGGCTGCGGTCATGGGATCGAGGTGCTGACCGGCTTTGCGGCTATCGCAGCGCAGTATCCCGGGCAATACATACTGGAATGCGCACTACCCTGCGTCGATACGCCCGCCGTTGAATTAACGGCCATCGCCGCGCAACTCAAGGCGGCAGGATTTCAACCGCAGGGCGTCGTGATCTGCCCTTCGGTGGACCGACAATCGGTCCCGCCGGGCAGCCCGTGGCCGCCTTGTCCGGGCTTTGAAGAAATTTATCAGGCAGCGCGTGTCGCCTTTCCCGACCTGCCTCTGGGTGGCGGCATGTTGAGTTACTTTACCGAGCTCAATCGCAAGCGTGCGCCGTTTGAACAACTGGACTGGGTGACCCACGCCACCAATCCCATCGTGCACGCTGCTGACGATCTGAGCGTGATGCAAACGCTGGAAACACTGCCGCATATAACGCGCTCCTGCCGCGCCATGATCGGCGCTGACCAAGCCTACTGGATCGGCCCGGTGACTCTGGGTATGCGACAAAATCCCTACGGCAGCCGGACCATGCCAAATCCAGATCAGTTGCGCATACCGATGGCCAGCAGCGATCCACGCCAACAAGGTTTGTTTGGGGCGGCATGGTTAGTCGGTTATGCGGCGCAGGTTGCCAGCGCAGGATTGGCGGTATTGACGCTGGGCGGACTGGTCGGGCCGCGCGGCGTGCTAGATCAGTCGGAGCGCACTCCGCAATTCCACGTCATCGCCGGTCTGGCGCAACTGGCCCAGGCGGCATTGATGACATGCCGCAGCACGCATCCTGAGAAGATACTGGCCATTGCCGGGATCGACCGGCAGGGACGAACGTCGATGTGGGTGGCGAATCTGAGCGCTAGCTTGCAGTCATGTCATATCGATGGACAGATACCGACTGGATTGGCAACGATGATGGTGTTGGATGAAGATGGTTATCAGGCGCAAGAACTGCGCGCTGCTCAAGATGGATGCTTACTGGAGTTACTGCCTTACGGCTGCATCCATTTGCTCTGGAAATAAAGCACTCATCAATCCGATTAAGTCTGTTCTGGAGGAACGGCACACTTTTTTACAGGTGGCCCCTCTTCTGCTTGTTGCTCGTCCACAGCAGCATCGTCTGAAATTGATCCGGCGGGATGTATGCGTTGCGGTGATCGGAGTGCACCTTGCTCGACGACCTGACTACGCAACCATGGTGTCAGGTATTTCAGCAGATCGGTCGATGGTTCAGTAAATCCGGCCGGGAGTTCGCAGGCAGGCAATGGAGTTTCAGATGAGTCCGGTATCGCCTCAATGGTGACCTTACTTGACGTCGCACCGGGCTTCAAATAGTCGGCCCATACGCGCTTTCTTGAGATTAAATTTTGTATGAAATACATAGACTGTGCTTTTTTTTGCGCCGCATCGTCTGCCGTATTTGCACGCTCTTTATTGCCATCTCCTGACAAGCGCGCGCTCACGCGACTAGCAGAACTCAGCCCCGATTTGACCACCTCCACGGAACACAGGCCGCGCTTGATCAACAGTGATTGCGATTGGGATTGCGCAGATGAAGACTGGGTCTGAGAGACGGGCTCAAGCGATGTGTAGGTGGTCGATGTGGCAGGGGCTGAGAATGACGTGGTCTTCATGAAAAACTCCCATATTAAAATAATTAGTGGCTGTCAGATTAGCCCTAATCAGAGAATTTATCGACCCACAAAATAGCGCCGAATATCACAAACTGCTCAAAAATTCGTTCCTCCGTCGGGTTTAAAAATACGCCACGCGCGCACCATAAAAAAAAGCTGACAACCATTGTTGTCAGCCAAATCGCCCGAGGAGGAGAAAATATTTTAGCCATCCGCGTAATGAGATATTTCCTCTTCAATCTGAAGAGGAAATATTGTCATGTTTATGAAGCGCTGCTTAATTTGAAAACCCACACCGATCCGCCTTGCTCGATCGTATTGATTTTCTTGGCAACTTCACCGCCCCACAATGGCACCGCGCCACCCCAACCAGAGACCACAGCAACATACTGCGTATCGCCATCTTTCCATGTCACAGGGGGTGCTACGACACCAGAGCCGGTCTGGAATTTCCAGAGTTCTTTACCCGTTTTGGCATCCACTGCTTTAAGAAAGCCTTCCGGTGTGCCATAGAACACCAAGCCGCCAGCCGTCGTCATCACACCACCCCATAGCGGCGCGTTGTTTTTGATTTCCCAGACGATTTTTCCTGTCTTCGGATCGATGGCACGCATCGCACCGATGTAGTCGTCATTGATCGGACGGATAGTAAAACCGGCACCCAGATACGCGCTGCCTTTTTTGTAGCTGACCGGCTCGTTCCAGATATCCATACCCCATTCGTTGGCGGGTACATAGAACAGTTTAGTCTGCGGGCTATACGCCATTGGCATTTGATTTTTACCGCCGAGGAAGGCCGGTGCGACAAATGAGGTCGAGCCTTTTTTACCTTCTTCACCCTTGGTCGGATCGCCAGGACGTCCCGCTTCAAGGTATTCCGGACGGCCGGTTTTCAGATCAATTCCCGACGCCCAGGTAATCTTTTTAACGAACGGAAAGGCATTTTGCAATTTGCCGTTATTCGCATCAATGACATAAAAGAAACCGTTACGATCGGCTTTTCCGCCGTAGCGCTTGCCATCCATATCAAAGGTCACAAACTCATTGACGCCGTCATAATCCCAACCATCATGCGGGGTAGTCTGATAGCTCCATTTAATCTTGCCGGCGTCCAGATCGAGCGCGACGGTAGAGGATGAATAGAGGTTATCGCCAGGGCGCAAATGACTGTTCCACGGCGATGGATTGCCGGTACCGAAATACGCCAGACCGGTCGATGGATCGTATGTTCCACCCAACCAGGTAGCGCCCCCGCCGGTTTTCCACAAATCGCCCGGCCAGGAGGCATTGGTCGTGCCGGTAATCCCGTTTTCCACTGCCTTACCGTCTTTGTCGTATTTATAGCCCATGTGGCCTTCGATCATTGGACGCGACCAGATCAACTGACCGGTACGCGGATTGCGCGCATCGACGCGTCCAACCACGCCAAATTCACCGCCGGACACGCCAGTCAGCAACAAACCTTTGGCAATCAAGGGTGCCGCAGACATCGAATAACCGGCGGCATAATCGGCGACTTTTTCTTTCCAGACGATCTTGCCGGTATCCTGATCCAGGGCGACCAATTGCGCGTCGAGCGTGCCGAAAATTACCAGATTTTCATACAAGGCCGCACCGCGATTGACCACATCGCAGCAAGGCATGATGCCGTCTGGCAGCCGGTGTTCATACTTCCATATTTTCGCGCCGGTCTTCATATCGATGGCATAAATGCGCGAGTACGAACCGGTCACAAACATCTTGCCGTTATAGATCAACGGCTGCGATTCTTGTCCGCGCTGCTTTTCTCCGCCGAACGAAAAAGACCAGGCTGGCGTGAGCTTGCTGACCGTCTTGGTATTGATCTGCGTGAGCGTGGAATAGCGCTGCCCTTCCGTGCCCATTCCCCACGTCAGCACTGTGCCTGGCGCTTTGGCGTCGTTGGCAATCATGGCATCGGTGACGTTCGGGACCGGGGCCGCAAACGCGCTGCTGAGCATCGCGCCGAACAGCACTCCTGTGAGTTTCTTATGCATGTCTTCCTCCACTGTTTTAATTGAACGTATTAATCGAATGTTTTAATCGAATATTTTCTTTTCAGCCTATTCGTCACAGCTCTATAGGCAAGGTGCATGCCATCTGTCGCCAAGACCCATAACTCTGTCGGTTGCTGCACCAAAGCCAATATATGTTCCCTGCTGAACTGCGCTAAAACTTAGCAACTGTCTCAGAACTGAACAGATCAAGAGAAGAAGGCTGGCGTTGGGCAAGGACCGTCAAACAACTAGAACGTATGCTTGATACCCACTTCAACAGCAGTGGTTGTTTTGCCGCCGCTCGCCAGGTAGACATTGTTATTGGCGACACCAAACGCCGCGCCAGTCGTATAACCGTTGCCAGCCTTCACACCGGCGAGCAAGCCGTAAAGCGTGGTGCGCTTCGACAAGGCGTAGTCATCGCTCAGAATCAATGTTCTGGAGGTATCGCTGGTACCGTCTTTGTTATTGGAATAGTAGTAAGCCAGCGTGGCCGTATTGGCAACCGAGGTCCGATAATTCAAACCCGCCCCATACACCCGATACTGCGCTAGCTCAACGCCGGAAGATGGATCGCTGTTTTTATTGTTGAGGTAGTTGACCGTCAGTGTGGCATCGCCAAACGCGTAAGCCGCACCTACGCTGTATTTTCTGGTTTGCGTGCCGGTTCCACCCACCAATGCGGCCTTCTGACCGTTATCAGACTGGTAGGCCGCCGATAGCGTGACCGGGCCGGTATAGACCGCACCCAACGCGATGACACGGTTGGCGGCGTTGCTGCCAGCGACTTCGCCGAAGCTATATGAACCGTTCAGATTAACGTCTGCAATTTTGGTGCTCAGCGCCAAAGCATTGGCGACGAAAACATCAATCGGCGTATTTGAATTCGCTGGTGCAGTGGCGGTGCCGACATTCAACGGACTTTGCGTCAACGCCCATGAAATCAGGCCCGAAAAGGTTTCTTTCAACCCGCGCGGATCGGTCGCAGCAAAGGCCAGCACGGCAGGCGAATATTGTTTACCCAGAGTAATCGTTCCGTAGCTATTGGACAGACCAATATTCGATTGACGTCCGAACAGGCCACCCCATTGACCGCCTTGACCGGTACTGGCAAAGAAATGGCCTTCAAGATTGAAATTCGCTTTCAGACCGCCGCCCAAATCTTCCGCACCTTTAAATCCAAAAATACTCGGTGTCACGCCGCCAGTGTTTAATGCAGTGACGCTGCCCGTACCGCCGGAAGGCGTCTTTTGATTGTTGACATACACGAGTCCTGCATCGACCACGCCATAAATGGTGACCGACGACTGTGCCTGCGCAGTACCGGCGATTGCCCCAAACGCCATCAGTACCGCTAGTGCCGACGTTTTACCCTTGACTATTTTTTTCACAGAATCTCCATTCATTATTGTATTTTTCAATTGCTGCGGGTTTGAGTCCCGCAGTATCTGTGACTTGGCAAAAGGCATGCCATTGGCAAAAGATTTTTGTCCCGGAAATAATTTTTTTCTGTGAAATAGTCGCCCTGCGCCCTATGAAAATTGATATGAAAGATCGCCATTTATCCGCCATCTGCCATCCCCGAAACAAGCATTTAATCGTACAGCGCTGGCAGCATTTTCTCTTCACCGTATGTATAAATTTGAATCACATCGCAGCAACTTGTTCATAATTTGATCGGTCCGTCATGCGTGACAAAACACCCTCTCACCACTTTCCTCAGCGATGGCACATTTATTGCAAAGCAATTGGAATCGACTCAACAATGTCCTCCTCGTTTCCACTCATCGTTAAGGCCCCCGATGCGCTTCTGGTTACATTGCTTCATCATTTTCATCATCGCCATTGCGTCCTGCCAGACCCCTGCATCGGCTGGTGTGATGACGCACGATGCACTGGTGAAGCGCTTCCCCGCGCCGTTCATCATTGGTGAAAAAGACAGCGCGATACCGGTGTGGCCGATGTTCAAACAGAACGCCACAGCTAACGAGTTGGTGGGATATGTTTTTGAATCCATCGATCTGGCCCCGGTGTCGGGCTTTTCCGGTTTGCCGATCAATCTGCTTATCGCGCTTGACCCCAAAGGCAATTTTCTCGACGTCAGCGTCATCGCGCATCACGAACCGGTGTTTCTGGACGGCTTAGGCGAAGCGCCGATGTTTCAATTTGTCAGCCAATATAAAGGCCTGTCTTTATTCCAGAACATCAAGATAGAGACCCAAAAAAATAACACCAACAAAACCCATGGTGTGAATGTCTATCTCGATGGCGTCACCAAAGCCACAGCCTCGGTGCGGATCATGAATCAGACGGTGCTGGCGGCGGCATTGAAAGTGGCGCGTAAAAAATTGGGCTTTGCCGAAGGCCGCGATCCCGATTTAATTGCACGCATAAAGACCGATCTATTTGCGACAAAAAGCGTGGCGCAATTGATCGACGCAGGGTTAATCAAACACGTAGTTTTACGCAATAGCGACGTAGAAAACGCGTTTAAAAAAACCGCTGGCGCAGGTCTTGATCCAGAAACGCTAAGCGATCCCAAAGCCATGTTTATCGATCTCTGGCTGGCCTATGTTTCAGTCCCCGGCATCGGTCGCAATCTGTTGAATGCAGCTAGCTGGAGCAAGTTGGAAAATCGTCTGGATGCTGACGACCACGCCATTCTGGTGATGTCCAAAGGCCACTATAGCGTGGTCAGCGATGCGTTTGTCAGCGGCACGATTCCTGATCGTTTTCAGTTGCAGCAAGACAAGTTGCCCATTGAAATGCGCGATCTCAATCTGGACCTTGTGTTTGCTGCAAACAGTACGTTCATCAACATGGACTCGGTGAAAGTGTTCCGCGTCATTAGCCAGGCTGGATTAGACCCTGCGCAGCCGCTCGATTTTTCACTCACCGTCACGCGCTCCAAAGGGTATGTTTATCCTGAGCGGTTTAGCGAAAATTTCCCATTCAGCTTTACCTTGCCGTCGCGGTTTTATACCGCGGCAGAAAGCGACGCCAAATCCTGGGAAAGCAGCTGGATCAAACGCTGGCCGGAGATTGCTTTGCTAATCACCGCGCTGGCCGTTCTTGCGCTTGCCTTGACCTTGCAAAAACGGCTCACCGCAAACGGCGCTGCCTTCGTCTGGTTCCGGCGCGGCTTTCTGACGTTCACGCTATTTTTTATCGGCTGGTATGCGCAAGGGCAATTATCGATCGTCAATATCACCGGATTTTTGCAAGCCGTAATCGGCAGGCGTAGTCTGGCGTTTTTTATGTATGACCCGATGACTGTCGTGCTGTGGGCCATTGTCGCGGTGTCTTTATTTGTATGGGGACGCGGAACATTTTGCGGCTGGCTCTGCCCGTTCGGCGCGTTGCAGGAAGGTATCGGCAAGCTGGCGCAGTTTCTGAAAATTCCGCAGCTCACCATCAAATCGAATACCGACGCAAAACTCAAACGGATCAAATATGTTGTGCTCTTTGCGATACTGGTGAGCGCCGTGTTTTCAACCGCATTGACTGACAAATTGATCGAGGTTGAACCTTTCAAAACCGCTATCACCCTCAACTTTATCCGCTCGTGGCCGTATGTGGCGTATGCGCTGGCGCTCTTGCTTGCCAATGTGTTTGTCTACAAAGCTTTTTGTCGCTTTCTTTGCCCGTTTGGGGCCGGGCTGGCGGTGCTGGGACGCGTTCGACTATTGAACTGGATACCGCGCCGCAAAGCGTGCGGCACGCCCTGTCAAACCTGTCGGCATCGCTGTGATTATCAGGCGATCAAACCCGATGGAAAAATCGTCTATGAAGAATGTTTTCAGTGCATGGATTGCGTCGTCATTTACGCCAGCGACGACAAATGCGCGCCGCTGATCATGGAGAAAAAACGCGCCCGAACGATTGCTATTGTGCCGGTCTCTATTCAACCGTTAGTGGAGTCGTAATGCGAAGACGCACATTTATTTCAGCCGCGATTGGTGCCACGCTGGTTGGCGTGATTGGCAGGCAATTCCTGCAACCAAGCACGGTTACGCGTAGCGCTATATTACCGTCCGGCTTGCGACTGTATTCCGGTGCCGATCTGGCGTTCGGGACCACCATCGCCCTTCAGGTATTGCATCACGATCAGCGCCAGGCCGAGCTGGCGATTGAAGATGCAATCCATGCGGCAAAAAAAATCGATACGCTCATGAGTATCTATAGCGAAAAGAGTCAGGTTTTTCAGTTGAATCGAGATGGCCGATTAAGCAATCCCGATCCGCATTTACTGGTGGTCCTGAAAGAATCCCAGCGTCTTTCTGCACTCACCAACGGCGCCTTCGACATCACCGTGCAACCGTTGTGGCAATTGTTCAGCACGGCGGCGCTCAGCAATAAGCTACCCTCCCCTGCCGAGGTCGCGCATGCGAATACCCTCGTGAATTGGCAAGACTTGTCAGTTGATGCACAGCAAATCCGATTACGCACAACCGGCATGGCCATTACCTTGAATGGCGTAGCCCAAGGCTACGCAGTCGATCTGGCGCTGGCAGCGGTGCGGGCAAGAGGGATTCAAGACGCGCTACTCGATACCGGCGAATTTATCTCCACCGGAACCAAAACCCCGGATCGGCGCTGGATCGTTGGCGTGCAAGACCCCCGCCACACCGATGCGTTCACCACGGCGCTGCAAATGGATGGCCGCAGCGTGGCGACTTCGGGCGATTATGAGACGACCTTTTCGCCGGACTTTGTTCACCATCATATTTTTGATCCATCCACCGGCGACTCGCCTCTGGAATTGGCGAGCGTCACCGTTGTTGCTCCGACCGGCTTGCTGGCCGATGGATTGTCAACGGCGCTGTTTGTGCTTGGCTCGGAGAAAGCAATCCGATTGGCGGCGCAACTGGAGCGGGTCGATGTGTTGTTGGTGGATAAACGGGGGCGGACCTGGAAGACGGCGAATTTGCGTGAGTCTTAATATCTCTATATACTGACCTAGTTCAATAAACTAGGTTGATTGGAGATATCAATGGAAACTCTTACCTTCCAGGAAATCGGTGCTTTTGATGCAAAAGCCAAATTATCTGAATTGCTACGCTCAGTACGGGCGGGGCATTCCTACACCATCACTGTCCGGGGTGAAGCGGTTGCCAATCTGGTGCCAAGCACAACAACCGCACAGAGCACTCAAGCCGCTATCGCGTCCATGCTGGCCTTTAAAAAGATACGTGGCATTCCGAGTGAGGACATTAGTGATTGGATCAAGGAGGGCCGTCGATGAGCATCGTCGTTGATGCCTCAATGGCACTCGCATGGATCTTTGAACGCACAAAACCGGAAGAGGCCGAATGCGCTGACCGGGCTATACAAGCAATAGCAGAGACGGGAACGGTGGTGCCATCACTTTGGCACATCGAAATCACGAATGCACTTCTGGTCGGTGAGCGCCGTAAAGTGGCAACAGAAGCGCAGGTGATCGATTATTTAGCGCGTCTGGATCGACTCCCCATTTCGATTAGCGACACTTCACCTGAAATGCGGCGCGATCAGGTGATGGCGCTTGCACGTGAGCATGGATTAACTGCTTACGATGCGACTTATCTCGACCTGGCATTGCGTACTGGCTCGGTACTGGCGACATTTGATAACAAACTGGCAAACGCCATGCGCAATGCTGGTGGCATCGTATTTGAGTAGCCGACCTGAAGGTCGCCACATCAGCATCATCCGCCTGAGAAAGGCGAATTTGGGAGTGGTGAAAGACCATGACAAACAAGCATACAATTATTTATCCCACAGTCGAAGAAGACGCAGCAATCACTGCAGCCGCTTTATCAGACCCTGACAACCAGCCTTGGACTAATGACGAATTAGCGCAACTAAAGCCTGTGCGTGAGCGTCCTATAAGAAGCGAGAAGTACGCTTTCTGCGATTACCCTGAGTTAACCAGACCATGAAAACCCTTCCCCACGTTTTTCAGGCACTATTGAAAATCGATCATCAAACTCTTCAAACAATTCTATAAATGGCTTTTAAACAGACCCGCCTCCATCCCGTCCCAGCAATCCGCGCAGTTGTCGAAGAATACGAAGATGCGGCATTCGGCACGCGTCATATCCATCTGCGCACCGATAGTCAGGAAATGGTATTTCTGGTGGCGTTTCCCACGATTCCAGACGTCAGCGACGGGCGTGCGCATATTTTGGAACACTTGTCACTGTGCGGTTCAGCGCACTTTCCGGTGCGCGATCCGTTTTTTTCAATGACACGGCGCTCGTTGGGGTGGATGAATGCACTGACTTATCCCGATAAAACGGTGTATCCGTTTGCGACCACCGACAAGACCGACTTTTTCAATTTGCTCGATGTGTACCTCGATGCGGCTTTTTTCCCTACGCTGGATTATTACGACTTCTTGCAAGAAGGCTGGCGGCTGGTTCTGGAGGACGGCAAGCTGACCTATCAAGGGGTGGTATTAAATGAAATGAAGGGCGCGTTTTCGGACCCGATTCGGGCGCTTGATCAGGGCATTAGTCAGCAACTGTTTAACAACACCACGTATAGCGTGGAATCCGGCGGCGACCCTTTGGCGATTCCCGATCTGACGCACGCGGCCTTGAAAGAATTCCACGCTAAGCACTATCACCCTTCGCAAGCGGTTTTCATGACGGCGGGCAATGTGGATATCGCTGCGGTGCAGGCCATCATCACAGAACGTGTGTTGACCAAACTACCGGGCGGCTCTGCACGCATGCTGCCGCAACTGGCAAGCCCTTGGGATGCGCCAAAAAATACCACCATCGTCATCCCGGCCCAGGAAGGCAACGACAACAAATACGGTTTTCAAATGAGCTGGCTGTTGGGCGAGTCATCGGACCCGGTCGGCCATATCAAAGCCAAATTGCTCGAAGCCGGTTTATTGGGCGATGCATCAGCACCGTTGTCACGCGCGCTGGAGTCTGCCGGTTTTGGCCGCCCGTCTGCGTTGAATCATGCTGAAACCGGTTCGCGCCAAATGAGCTTTCATACCGGCATGGAAGGCTTGAAAAAGTCCGAAGTCAGCAAGGCCCGCGCACGTATCTGGAATGCGCTGGAAAAAACCGCCATTGAAGGCGTGCCGCACGCCACGCTGCAAGCCAGTTTGCGCGATCTGCGTTTTCATCAGCGCGAGATCAGAGGCGGTGGCTTGCCGTACGGCTTGCATCTGTTGCTCAATGCGTTGCCGTTTGAAATGAATGGCGGCGATATTATTGCCGCCTTTGATATGGAACCGGTCTTGCAGCAATTTGATGCCGAAATCCAAGACCCTGCGTTCTTTAAAGGATTGGTGCAGGCATTGCTGGATTCACCTACGCGGCTGGAGTCCACCGTATTTGCCGATGCCAGCTATAACGCTGACCGTATCGCGCAAGAAACCGCCCGTCTGGCGCAGATCGACAGCAACTTAAGCGCAGCCGACCGGGCACGCATCGTTGCCGAATCGGCGGAGTTGTTGCAGCGCCAGCGGCAAGCGGCTAACAAAGACATCCTGCCACGCATCCGCCCTGCTGATGTTGCAGCGGCCACCAAACCGGGCCTGCTGATCCCGGCACCCAAGCACGGCGCGGTCATCTTGCCGATCGCCTCCAACGGCGTGAGTTACGCATCGCTGCTGTTTAACGTGTCGGACTTATCGCCCGATGCATGGTGTTGGCTCAATCTGTATGCCAGCGTGATCCCGGACTTGGGCGTGGCGCATAAAAATTACGAAGACGCCAGCGCATGGCGTCAGGATTTAGTCCCTGATTTTGAAGTCAGCCTGGACGTGCATCAAGCGCTCGACGCCAGTCGGCCTTTGCAGATTTCGGTCGAGTTTTCCGCCAAGGGATTGCAAGAAGAACAGAATCAGATCAAGGAAGCATTGCAGGGCACGATTACGGACGTGCGTTTTGACGAGCTGGACCGACTGGCGTTTCTGATTGACAGCATGGTGTGCGATGTCAAAGACGATCTGGCCGAGGACGGTAGCCGTTATGCCGCACTTGCAGCAGCGGCACCGTGGTCTGTTGCAAGCCGATTTGAAGAGGCGGTGTTTGGTGCCAGCGGCCTGCCCTTCTATCGCTATCTGCAGGAGCAGCTTGAGGATGAAGCTGGTATCGGAGCGATCGCCGAGCGCCTCAAAACGCTGCACCACACCATTATCAGCAGCCCGGTCACCGTCATTGTGTCGGGCGAACCGGATACAGCGTCCCTGCTCGGCACTGCATTGGGACAGGCTTTCAGCGCACCAGCAAGAACCCTCGGGGTGAGCACTGAACCAGCCCCCACAGCCCCGGCGTCCCCGGCCAACACGGCCCTGCACGCCTCAGCGCAGGTCAATCATTGTTTCGCCGTATGGCCGGGACCGACGATTGCCGAACCGGATGCCGCGTTTGTCTCTGTGTTAGCCGAATTAATGACCAATGAAGTCTTACATCGATCGGTGCGCGAAGAAGGCGGTGCGTATGGCGCGCAAGCCTCGCACGCGATTGCTACCGGTCTGTTCAAGATGACCTCATTTCGCGATCCGCGTCTGGCGGCGACGTATGCCGATTTCGAGCAGGCCATTGCGTGGGTGCTGGACGCTGAGTTGACGCAGGAAAGTGTCGAAGAGGCGATCATCAGCGTCATCCAGACCCTCGATCAACCGCGCTCTCCGTACGCCGAAGCCACCAATAGCTGGGCGCGCAAACAAATCGGGATTACGGAAGCGATGCGTTCGCAATATCGTCTCAATGTTCTGGGATGTACGGCGGACGATATCCGGATGGCGGCAACGAAATGGCTGCGCAATACTCACCCCAGCCGGGCCGCATTTGTGGGCAACACCGATCAGGATATGGCGGGTCTTGCATTGACCCGATTGGCTGCACTGGTTTGAATAGATGAGGGCCTGTCGGAGCTTAGTCTGCCAGGTTCTCAGAGGCGGATACAACACCATCGCTTGAGAGGAATACATCAAAAAATTGCACAGAAAAATAATTAAAAATTGTAATTATTTTTCTGTCACTCCAAAATTTGACATTAAATTTCGTCATCCGTCCATAGGTAAACGACGTTGAAATCGTCGTTTCAAATGTAACAATACTAAGAAATTCCTTGGTACTATTCAGTCAATATAATCTTCGGCCGCGCTGATCTAGTCAAATGGTACCTCGGACTAAAACCACCCTCTTCCTTCGTGGTCACGAATCCCTTTTAATTCTTCTCGTTGCCTTCAATGTATTGTTGCTCATCGGGCTGTGGGTCGGGATATATTTTTATACCGAGAATGAATGCGTTAGCGCCATCCGCAACGCCAGCAGTGATATGGATAACCTCGTGCGCGGCTACGAGCAATCCACATTACGCACGCTCCATCACGATGACGAGGTCGTTAAGTTTATAAAATTTCAGTATGAAAGCAAAAACGGGATCATTGACTTACCAGACTTCGTCGAACGCGGCTTGCTGTCGTCGGATCTGCTCATTCTGGCCTCCCTCACGAACGAAAAAGGCGATCTCATCGCCACAACGCGCCCAGGTCCGTTTGAGAAAATCAACTTGCGCGATCGCGAACATTTTAAGGTTCACATCGCCGCCGATTCTCAAAAAATGTTCATCAGCAAACCCGTTATCGGCAGAGTATCGAGCACAGAAACTCTGCAAATGAGTCGGCGCCTGAATCATCCCGACGGCACGTTTGCCGGTGTCATCGTGCTCTCGGCCGAGCCCTCCACTTTTACCGATTTTTACAATAAAGCGGATTTCGGTACGCAAGGCATGGTGAGTTTATTAGGCACCGATGGCGTCTATCGCGCCATTCGTATCGGGGACGCCGCCAAAAAAAATATCGTCGTCGATTTTGCCGACACGCTGGCGCTCTATGCCACCGCCCACAGTACAGATGCGCCAGTGGTGGTCAGCGCGATTGACGATATCCCGCGCGTGTCTGCCTATCGTCAACTCGATGAGTATCCGTTAGTGGTCAGCGTGGGTATTTCATTAGAAGACGTACTACGCGAAGTCAATCTTGCCGCAAAGACGCATTATCGCTGGGCAGGCGTGGCCTCGATGCTGATCATCGTCTTTTTGATCGTCACCGGGCTATTAGCTTTCAAGCTAAAAACCCATCAAGACAAAATGGAACACTTAGCCGGGCATGACCCCCTCACGCAGTTGCCTAATCGCCTACTTTTTCTGCGACGACTCCATAACCAGATCGTGCATTCGCAAAAAAATAATATCGGCGTCGGCGTGCTGTTTATCGATTTGGATAACTTCAAAAATATCAACGATAGCCTGGGGCACGAAACCGGCGATAAGTTGCTCTGCGCCGTCGCCGAGCGCCTGCAATCAGCGATCCGCCACACCGATAGCGTGTTTCGTCTGGGCGGCGATGAGTTCACGGTGATATTGCACAATTTCACCAGCGACGAATCAGGTGTGTTGGCAAGCAAGCGCATCCTGAGCGCACTGGAGCCGCCCTTTTTGATCAATGAGCACCGCTTAAGCATAGGCGCATCCATCGGCATCAGTCGACATCCGTCGGATGGCAACACGACCTCTGAACTATTGCAGCATGCGGACATTGCGATGTATCAGGCCAAGACCGAGGAAAAGGGCGCTTTTCGGTTCTTCTCAGCACAGCTGGGTAATGACATGGCAGATCGTTTAGCGCTGGAGCAATCGATTCGGGAGGGCATCGCACGCAATGAATTTTTCTTGTCTTATCAGCCGAAAATCGACCTAATCTCTGAGCGCATTGTCGGATTCGAAGCGCTCATGCGCTGGGAGCATCCGACCAAAGGGATAGTCATGCCCGACGATTTCATCCCGGTTGCCGAAGCCACCGGCCTGATTTTGCCACTTGGCAAGCGTGCTTTAGAAATGGCTTGCGATCAAATGCAACGCTGGCAGCAAGCAGGGATGGGCTGGATACCGGTTGCTGTCAACGTCTCGGCCCGCCAATTCAAAAGCGCCCACTTAGTCGACGATATCGTGTCCATCCTGGCTAAGTACGATATTCCGCCTTCGATGCTGGAAGTTGAGATCACTGAAAGTCTGGTGATGGAAGACCCGATAGCGGCAGAATCGACTTTGCTCAGACTACGAGAAATAGGCAGCAAAATATTGATCGACGACTTTGGGGCCGGACACTCATCGCTGGCGTCGTTAATGCATTTCTCGGTAGATTGCTTGAAAATTGACCGAGCGTTTGTCCAAAGCAGTTCCACCGAAATCATTCGCACCGTCATTGCGCTGGCCAACAGTTTTCATTTGCAAGTCATCGCTGAAGGCGTGGAAACTGCTGAGCAACGGGATATGCTCAAAGCACTATCTTGCGAAATTGTGCAGGGATATTTTTATAGCAAGCCTGTGTTAGCTGAAGAGGTACCGGGATTGCTGACGCGATTTTTGAGTGAGGATATTTTTAAAGTCGACGCTGTCATCATTACTTGATGCGCTGCTTCTCAAGCTTCCTCGCCAGCGTGCGTCGGTGCATCCCTAAGCGGCGCGCCGCTTCTGAAATATTGAAATCCGTCTCCACCAATACTTCGTGTATGCGTTCCCATTCCAACGTTTTGATGGATGTTGCGCGGTTGGTGAGTTCGACCTCGGCAATTCCCGCAATGTGACCGAAGGCGGCTTCAATATCGTCGGTGTTGGAGGGCTTGGCGAGGTATTGGCAAGCCCCTAGTTTGATGGCCTCGACCGCTGTGGAAAGGCTGGCAAAGCCGGTCAGTACCACGATCAACATCGTCGGATCATGATTATGCAGCATCTGCACACAGGCCAGGCCGGTCGTGTTGCTATTCAATTTAAGATCCACTACCGCATAGCCGGGCGCATGTTGCGGCAACAGCGCCGCGGCCTCATCGAGGTTGGTTGCTAGCAATACGGTATAGCCGCGCCGCTCAAATGAACGACCGAGCGTGCGCGCAAAAGTCGCATCATCTTCGATGATCAGCAGTCGCCGCTGCGCTTCTGGTAACGCTGGCAAGGCTGGCAAAGCTGGCAAAGCTGGCAAAGTATCAACCGGCATGCTCGTCCTCATGTTCGATTTTTTCAAGGCTGATCGCCGCCAATGGCAGAGTAAGTTGAACCAGCGCACCACCCTGCTGACGATTCCGGGCGGTGACCGTGCCACCTAGTTTGCGCGCGACATTGACGACAAAAAACAATCCTAATCCACTGCCAGACCGCCCTTTGCTGGACTGATACGGCTTGCCGATGTGGGCCAGCATCGCAGGCACAAAACCGGGGCCGCTGTCGGTGACTTGCAAGATCAACGCACCTGCTTCTTCCATCACTTCGAGCCGCACCCATTGCGGCGATGCTTCCAGCGCATTGTCGAGCACGTTACAGATCATTTGTTTGAGGGCGGAGTCGAAGACCACCGGGATATCGCGCGCAATCCGGTTCGCATATTCAAAGGCGACTATCGGTCGGGACGAACGCCAATCTTCGGCAAGGTCATTCAAAAAAGTATTGATGGTGGTCTTGACCGAAGACTCGCCCCGGGCTTCTCCGGCGGAGAGCAAAATGCCGCTGACAATGGTTTTGCAGCGTTGCAACTGGGCCTGCATTTCACCGAGTTCTTCCAGCAGTTCGCGATTGTTGGTGAATTCCGGCATGCGTCGCCAGTCGCCCAGAATGACCGACAGCGTGGACAACGGCGTGCCCAGCTCATGCGCAGCGCCCGAGGCCAGCAGACCCATGCGGACAATGTGATCCTCTTCGGCAGCACGTTGGCGCAGGTCGGCCAGTTGCGCGTCACCGGCGCGCAGATTGCGGCTGATGCGTTTGATAAAAATCACCAACAAGGCGGCGTTGAGCGCAAAGCAAATCAGCATGCCGTCAACGTACAGGCTCGCTAAACCATGCCCATAATCGAACGGCAGCGCCAATGGCCTGGAGAATAAAGATAGACCCGCTAAGCAGATACTGGTGATGGCAACAATAGTCCAGGTTGACCATGCTTCAAGCAGTACGGCGCTAAGGATGACCTGCAATAAATACAGAAATGCAAAAGGATTGGTGGTGCCGCCGCTGAGATACAACTGCGCCGTTAAGGTCGCGACATCGACTAAGAGCGCAAAAAATAATTCGCTGTTTTTAACCACAGGACGTTCGTGCCAGCGCAACTGGCTGGCGACATTGAAAGCAATCAGGCAGGCCAGCACCTCCAGCATCTGCGGCAGCGGTAATGCAATATCGAAGCCGAGCATGACGATGGCAATGGTGGTGATTTGCCCAATCACAGCGAACCAACGCAGTTGGATCAGGTGCAGCATGTTTTCGCGACCGGCCGCGTTAGCAAAGCCTGGCGCTACCGGCTTGGCATCTTTTACGCCGTCTGCATGTGCAAGAACGTCCATTTTTCCTTCGGATTTACAAGTCAGGACGCAAGCAAGCCGCGGCGTTCTTCACGTATGCCCCAATAACAGGCCCAGGCTAGCATTAAGGCCAGCGCGTACCAGGTCAGCGCATATACCAAATGGCTGTTGTGAAACGCGATCACGGTCAAGCCACCGACGGGATGCTCGGACGTGCCATCCTCGACGATTCCCGGTTGTGCTGCGTCGGCATCAACAAAATAGGGTGCCACATGCGGCAACGATAGATTGCGTGCCGCAGCAATGGCGGCAATGTCGCGTGAGTACCAGCGATTTTCAGTGGGGTCATTGTGCCGCAGAAAGGCACCGCCCGGCTCGCTTATCCGCAGCAGTCCGGTGATGGTAGAAATAGTGGATGGGTCAGTACTTGAAACAGTTGTCGGAGCATCGTGAGGCCGATAGTCGCCCGGCTTGGCGGGAACGAAGCCACGGTTGATCAGCACCACGCTGCCATCGGCAGCGCGCAATGGCGTGAGCAGCCAGAAGCCGTTGCCCAGTTCAGTGACGGCTTGCACTTTGGTGGTCAGGCTATACAGAAATGTACCGACCACGCGCACGTGCCGGTATGCGTCGGCCTCGGCATTGATCTGGGGCCAACGCTCTGGCCCTGGGGCGGCAACGGCAGGCGCATGCACACGCTGCGTTACCTGCTCGATGAGATCGAGCTTCCATTGCAAGCGTTTGAGTTGCCAGGTCCCAAGGGCTACAAAACCGGCAAACACCAGCGCCGCGCAGACGATCAGGGTGCGCAACATCGGCACTGAACGGGAGCGCGGCGCAGGGGTCATTTCATATCAGGCATATTGTGCATATTCTGCCCATCGTGACTCATCGGCATCGTGTGCCCCTTAGGCATTTCACGAATTTCGTGCCGGTTAGGCATGACTTCCATCGATTCAGGCGTCGCTTCGGTCGCGTCGTGCATCATCCCCGGCATCATGTTGTGATTCAAGTGATACATCACCCAGATCGAACCACTGAGCATGATCACCACCAGCATGATCGTAAAGAGCAACGCCAGCAACGACCAGCCGCCTTCGGATTTACTGTTCATGTGCAGGAAATACACCATGTGCACCACAATCTGCACCGCCGCAAAACCGAGCACGACTAACGCCGTGGTGCTGGACTTGTCGAATACTTTACCCAATACCAGCCAAAACGGAATGGCCGTCAGAATCACCGCTAGCAAGAAGCCGGTGGTGTAACTTTTTAGCGAGCCGTGATCGGCGCCGCCGTGCTCATCATGATGGCCGTGCGCAATGACACTGCCCGGATGTTGGTGATGGCCGTTCATGGCAAGACTCCCATCAGATAAACAAAGGTAAAGACGCCAATCCAGACCACGTCAAGAAAGTGCCAGAACATCGATAAACACATCAAGCGCCGACGATTTTCAGGAGTCAGTCCGTGCCGTTTGGTTTGAAACATCAACGTGACGAGCCAGATAATACCGAAGCTCACATGCAAGCCATGCGTGCCCACCAGCGCAAAGAACGAGGTCAGGAAACCACTGCGTTGAGGACCTGCGCCTTCATGAATCAGACTCACAAATTCGTAGAGCTCAAAGCCGATAAAGCATGCGCCCAACAGACCGGTGACAGCCAGCCAGATCAAGGTGCTGCGCTGACGATCGCGCTGCATTTCCAGCATGGCGAAACCGTAAGTTATCGACGACAGCAATAGCAAACCGGTGTTGACGGCGACCAGGGGCAGATCGAATATCTCGGCCCCGGTCGGGCCACCGGCATAGTTACGGCCAATGACCGCGTAGGTGGCAAACAGGCAGGCGAAGACCAGGCAATCGCTCATCAAATAGAGCCAGAACCCAAGCAGCGTGCCATTCTCGGGATGGTGTTCGGTCACGTAATAACGTGAACTCGGATCAGCGCTCAGTGTGGCAGCGGCGCCGGCATTGGCGGCGGAAGTAATCATCTCAGACATAGCTTTCCATCAAACGTGTGCGCTCAGTTTCGGTACGGACGACGTCGTCGGCCGCAATAAAGTAATCGCGGTTGTAATTGAAGGTGTGAATAATGATGGCCGCCAGCATCGCGACAAAGAAGATGCCCGCGACTAACCACATCTGCCAGATCAAGGCAAAACCCATGATCGCTGTCAGCGCAGAAATGATGAAACCGGCGCTGGTGTTCTTCGGCATGTGGATGGCAGTAAAGCCAGTTTTCGGCCGCACGTAACCATTACTCTTCATATCGGCCCAGGCGTCGTTGTCATACACTTTTGGCGTAAAGGCAAAGTTGTAATCGGGCGGTGGCGACGAGGTTGACCATTCCAAAGTACGGCCACCCCAAGGGTCACCAGTGGTATCGCGCAGTGCTTCACGATTGCGATAGCTGACGATCAGTTGGATGATGAAGGAGCCGATTCCGAGCGCGATCAGGACCGCACCGACGGCGGCGACCTCAAACCAGATTTGCAGCGATGGATCTTCGAAATGGCTCATCCGGCGTGTGACGCCCATCAAACCCAAAACGTAGAGCGGCATGAACGCGACGTAAAAACCAATCGTCCAGAACCAGAATGAACACTTGCCCCAGAAACTATCGAGCTTGTAGCCGAAGGCTTTTGGAAACCAGAAATTGATACCGGCAAACATACCGAACAGCACGCCACCAATAATCACGTTGTGGAAGTGGGCAATCAAAAACAAACTGTTATGCAACACAAAGTCGGCAGACGGCACGGCTAACAACACGCCGGTCATCCCGCCAATGACGAAAGTAATCATGAAGCCTATCGTCCACAGCATCGGCACTTCAAAGCGAATCCGGCCCCGATACATGGTGAACAACCAGTTAAATATCTTGGCCCCGGTCGGGATCGAGATAATCATCGTGGTGATACCGAAGAACGAATTGACGCTGGCACCAGAACCCATCGTGAAGAAATGATGCAGCCAGACCAGATACGACAGAATCGTAATCACCACGGTGGCATACACCATCGAGGTATAGCCGAACAAGCGCTTGCTGGAAAAAGTAGCGACAATTTCGGAGAAAATACCGAAGGCTGGAAGAATCAAGATATACACCTCAGGATGACCCCAGATCCAGATCAGGTTGACGTACATCATGGCGTTGCCGCCCAAATCGGTACTAAAGAAATTGGTCCCGAATACCCGGTCCAGCGCCAACATACCCAGCACAGCGGCCAGCACCGGAAAGGCTGCCACGATCAAGACGTTGGTGCACAAAGCGGTCCAGGTGAAGATCGGCATTTTCATCATATTCATGCCGGGTGCGCGCATTTTGACGATGGTGGCGATTAAGTTAATGCCTGAGAGTAGCGTCCCGACCCCGGCAATCTGCAAGGCCCAGATGTAGTAATCGACCCCCACATCGGGGCTGGCCATAATGCCCGACAGCGGTGGATAAGCGAGCCAACCGGTACGTGCAAATTCCCCCACAAACAGCGACGCCATGATCAACATACCGCCAAAAGTCGTCATCCAGAAACTGAAGTTATTGAGAAAAGGAAACGCAACGTCACGCGCACCGATTTGCAGCGGTACAACGTAGTTCATAAATCCGGTGACCAGCGGCATGGCGACGAAAAAAATCATGATCACGCCGTGTGCGGTAAACACTTGATCGTAATGGTGCGGTGGCAAAAAACCTGCCGAATCGCCAAACGCCATCGCTTGCTGGAGACGCATCATGATGGCGTCGGCAAAGCCGCGCAGCATCATGATCAGGCCGAGGACGATGTACATAATCCCGATTTTTTTGTGATCAATACTGGTAATCCAGTCGCGCCACAACGTACCCCAGACACGGAAATAAGTCATCGCAGCCAGCACGGAAAAGCCGCCGATGCCAACGACGATAAAAGTCGCCAACAAAATAGGCTCGTGATAGGGAATCGCTTCCCAGGTGAGGCGGCCGAAGATCAGCTTTATCAAATCAATATGGTCTGGCATCATGACTTTCCGAGAAAAAAGGTGGACGCGGGGCGCACTGTCCGCACTATCCGCACTATTGCTTGAAGATGTTTATTCATGTTTTTGGCCCGGTTTAACGTTCACATCGGTCATCATCAATTTGTCCATGCACGGCTTGGCAGGATCGACGCAGCGATTCAGAATGGCGTGGTACAGCGTGGCGTCAACACTGCCGTAATGGTGCACCGGCTCCTTCTGACTAGGCTTTTCAAGTGCCAAATAACCCGCACGATTTAGCTCACCACTGGCTTTGGTCTTTTGCACCCAGCGTTCGAAGTTTTCCGGTGTCATGCCGTGAAACTTAAAGCGCATGTCGGAGAACCCCGCACCGCTGTAATTGGCGGAGAAACCGTCAAATTCGCCCGGCTTGTTGATGACCGCGTTCATCGCCGTTTCCATCCCCGGCATCGCGTAAATCTGACCGGCCAACGCAGGAATATAAAACGAGTTCATCACCGACGACGCCGTGATCTTGAAGCGGATCGGCACGTCTACGGGCGCGGCCAGTTCGTTGACCGTGGCAATGCCCAGATCGGGATAGATGAACAACCATTTCCAATCCAGCGCCACCACCTCGACCACCATGGTTTTGGTTTCAGCAGGAATCGGCCGGTTGGCGTCGAGCCGCGACAGTGGTCGGTACGGATCAAGCGTGTGGGTGCTGATCCAGGTAATCAAACCCAGAGCAATGATGATGAGCAGCGGCGCGCCCCAGATCACGAGTTCAAGCTGGGTCGAATGATCCCAATCCGGCTCGTAAGCTGCTTTTGTGTTGCTTTTTCGGTACTTCCAGGCAAACAAAATGATCAATGCGATCACCGGCACGATGATCAACAGCATCAGCAATGTAGAGACGACGATGAGATGACCTTGCTGGTCGGCGATATCCCCTGAAGGATGCATCACCACCATATTGCAGCCCGCCAACAAAACAACAGGCAGGAGGAGTAATCCGCGACGAATTATCTGGGAAATCATGCAGGAAAGTTCCTAATAAGGACTAAGAATTATGATAATGTACATCGACTAAGGCGCGATGGCGATTGGACGTTTTGTCCTACCCTTGCAGGCAATATTTGGCTTGGGTTTTTGCGTATATTTGGCGCATGTTTGGCTTATTTATAACCTACTTACAGACCAAAACCCCACTTAAGAAGTGACGATTATGACCTCCATTCCTATCAATAACAACGAACTTCCCGCCGATTCCTTCCCGCAATCGACCGGTAATGCGCGCAATACAACACCCGCCAACACCAGTCCTGGCAATGGCCATCATGCTATCGCACCGGGCGAGATTGCCATCGGCGTGGTCATTGGCCGGGCCTCGGAATACTTCGACTTTTTCGTCTATGCCATCGCCTCGGTGTTGGTATTTCCGTCGGTTTTCTTCCCGTTCGAGCCGCGACTCGAAGGCACGCTGTATGCGTTTGTCATCTTTTCCTTTGCGTTTCTGGCACGGCCCTTTGGCACGGTGCTGTTCATGGCGATTCAGCGCCGCTTCAACCGAGAAGTCAAACTCACCGCCGCCTTGTTCATGCTCGGCATTTCCACCGCCGGGATTGCTTTTTTGCCAGCCTTTGAACACTTAGGTTTTGCCTCCGTCGTCTTGCTCTCACTGTTGCGCATCGGTCAAGGTATTGCTTTGGGCGGTTCGTGGGACGGCCTGCCGTCATTGCTGGCACTCAATGCTCCCGCAAACAAGCGCGGCTGGTACGCGATGCTTGGTCAACTGGGTGCGCCGGTCGGCTTCATGATCGCTGGTGGACTGTTCGCCTATATGATCGCCAACCTGTCCACAGAAGACTTCCTCGACTGGGGCTGGCGCTATCCGTTCTACTGCGCCTTTGCCATCAACGTCGTCGCCCTGTTTGCACGCTTGCGCTTGGTGTCCACCCCGGAATACGCCCATTTACTCGATGAGAAAGAATTGGAGCCAATCGGCGTCGTCGAAATAACAAAAACACAAGGCTCGAACGTGCTCATCGGTGCCTTAGCCGCCTTAGCCAGCTACGCGTTGTTCCATCTGGTGACCGTATTCCCACTGTCGTGGATCACCCTGTATTCGACCCGTTCACTGAGTGACTTTCTGGTCATTCAAGTCATCGGCGCAGCCCTCATGGCCGTCGGCGTTATCTGCTCCGGCCTGATCGCCGACCGTTTCGGACGACGCACCACGCTGGGCGCGCTGGCGTTAATGATTGCCGTACTCAGTGGGTTCGTGCCGACGTTAATGGACGGCGGCGAGCTGGGGCAGAATATTTTTATCCTGGTCGGCTTTAGCTTGCTGGGCTTGTCCTACGGTCAGGCGGCAGGCGCCGTGACCGCTAATTTCGCTGCCAAGTATCGCTATACCGGCGCGGCGTTGACTTCTGACTTATCGTGGCTGGTTGGTGCAGGCTTCGCGCCGTTGGTCGCGCTTGGGCTGTCAGCGCATTTTGGGTTGGCTTATGTGAGTCTGTATTTGCTGTCCGGCGCGGTGTGCTCGTTGGGGGCCTTGAGTTTGAATCGGGCTTTGGAGATTCGGGATTGATTGGAGATTAATACGATTTTTGTAGTTTTTGTATTGATCAAACGAACTGTCTGACAACAGTTCGTTTTTTATTTTCTCGGCGTGTTTTACACGGTTAAACCACATTCCTACGATCTAAAAAGAGACTAATTTCCATACCATAAGCTATTGATTTCAATATTATTTCGGCACGTTATCAACTATTCATAAAAATGCCGAAAGACTTCCCCTGTTGGAACTGCCAGACGACGCCATACGCCAATACATCGACGCGACCGCCACTTTTCATAACATCCCAGTCGCTGAGCAAGCTGAACCAGCAGGCCGAAAACTAAAGCGGCCTTTTTTACGCATTGTTTGATACTCCGCGTTCAAGTCACGCCGCATGTTTGGTCCTATCCACATCGGATTTTTGAATAATCCATCGCAAACCCAGCGGCCGTTCAACGGCAGCACCCCGGTTTCCATCATCAGACCGTTGCATCCCTGCGCCATGGTGCGCAAAGGATCAGTCAGGCCCAGTACGGCATAAGCGGTAGTATCGCATTCGAGTAATAGCACCGAATAACTACGTGTATCTTTCAGATAGGCCCAGCAGCCAATACGGATGGCCGCGATAGCGTCCAGCATTTCGGCGTCAGCTTCAGGGTGGGCGCTGCGATACACATTAAGTTGATTGCGATCGGCAGCATAACGGCCTCGGCCAATCGCCAGCATTTCAAGGATCGGCGTGCTGCGCTTTTCCTCATCGCTGACCAGGGTTTCGAGAAAGTCCATATAAGTATCGATGAAGCGATTGGCTGTTGTTTGGTCAATTATCATAGGTCGTTGCTCCTTCAATTTTGACGCGCCATGCGTCGGTTAATAGTTTTTTCATCAGGCCTCGTTTTGAGGTTGGGACGCCAGACAACGACAGCCCATCTGATATCAGTTTTTGTACAATTTCTGCTTGATGCAGATCACGACGACGCTTAGCCGCCTCCCCAAATTTCGTATGTTCTGCTATCCACAATGTGAGCTCAACAAAGCTTTCAGGTGCGATTTTTCTCATTATTGTCATCTGACCAGTGGCCGAAATCACGACTTGCTCAAAACCAGATATGCAAATTCACCCTTGATTTTCCAGTACATCCCGACCTTGATAAAAAACCCGCTAAATGCATCATTTAGCGGGTTTTATTTAACTGAATCCCCTCTTAACACTCCGGCTTGAAATCTGACGCCCTACTCGAACTCAGCCCTTTACCAACGATCAACACAGTCACGGCACCAACCAGAGAAAGCACTGCCAACGTAGCGCTGACCAATCCGGCATTGAATGTGCGTCGGTTCATATTGGATGCCTCGTTCAACTTGTTATTGGCAACTCAGGCGTGCGCCTTGATTGCGGTTTCGGACGCACTATTCGGCAAAGACAAATCGCCGTCTAATTACTTGCCGCGTGTTTCCGGCAAAGCCAGCACCGCCACTACTACCCGCGAGTAAGCCAGCGCTGCATCGATACCGATGGCAGTTCCAAGCGACATCTTGCTGCTCATATGCCCGACCAGTACCGGGAAACCTGCTGAGACGATACGGCCATGACGGCCTTGTTCGTTGGCCCTGGCAAAGATCAGAGCAAAAAAAATCTCTTATAAGGACTTATTTTTTGCATATTAAAGAAAATTTAGCCCACTATAAGATACCAATACTCCTCACAGATCGGCCCAGACACATAACCATAAAGACTCTTTTAAGTATCTAAAAATGGACTTACTTAATCAAATCAGCTACCTTTATAGTACTAATGGAGCCTTTAAATGGAATGTCAATTTCAAATCTTTGTTGATGATCAATGGCTGGACTGCGCCACGATCAGTGTTCAGGATCCCGGTCGCCAACCAGGCAACGCCAGAAATGTCTTCGAATACAACCTGGACTACGCGTTTGACCAGACCATGGAACCCGTATCGCTGCGACTCCCGGTCGATGCAGACCTGCATGTTTTTCCCCACTGGCCAGCATTTTTCTATGACCTGATCCCACAGGGTGCCGGACGCCAGTTCCTGTTGGGGCAACTAGGATGGTCCGACGGCCCCGGAGCCGACTTTTCCCTCGTCTGTGCCGGGGCGTTCAATCCCATCGGACGTGTTCGCGTTGCGCAAGCTGTTGCGTATTTTCAACAACATATTGAGCGGCATGATCCCCAAGGTATCGATAACGGATTGACACTTCAACAAATCGTGGAGCGCGGCGAAGCATTTCACGAACGCATGATGGTGCACAGCATGTTGGCCGCAGGAACAACCGGAGTTCAGGGTGCCGCTCCCAAATATCTGTTAACGGCGGATCGGCAGGGCCTATGGCACGCTGATGGGGCGCTGCCCGACACGCAGGCGGCTGCGCACTTCATCGTAAAACGCCCACGTGGCACTACCGCGGCAGACAAAAAGGTCTTGAAAAATGAGGCTGCGTATATGCGCGTGGCGCAGGCAATGGGGATTCGGACACCTGGCACGCTCGATTATCTTGAAGACCTGTTGTTTATTCCCCGGTTTGATCGTGCCGTTGAAGATGGCAAGGTGATCCGTCACCATCAGGAAAGCCTCGCCTCGCTCGCGGGTCTGGTCGGCTTTGACGCTCGGCCAAGCCAGTTCGAACTATTAAACGCACTCAGAACCGTCGTGACAGACAAGACTGGCGAGACCATCGAGTTTCTCAAGCGCGACGTCTTGAATCTGGCCATGCGCAACACTGACAATCACGCACGCAACACCGCTGTTCAAAAGATTGGCAATGCGGTCCGCCTGACCCCGCTATTCGATTTCGCCCCCATGTATCTCGATCCGGAAGGGATCGCACGCGCGGCGCGCTGGTATCACCCGATATCCAAAAAAGAGCTCACGCAATGGCAGGATGTCATCGCCGCACTTGCACTGACGACCGATGAAGCCGATCGCATACGGCTGGAACTGTACGCTTTCGGTCTGCAAATGCCAGCACTTGGCGGCCACATGAGACAGGCCGGTGTTGACGCCGACATCGTGACCTATCTGCAGCCCGCGATGGATGAACAGATCCGACAGTTAAATTCGCTTGGAGAAAATAAGTGAACCCGCGTAAAAAGCCCATTGACAAGGATATCGCCCGGCAGCACCGCACCGAACTCTACGAGGCAATCAATCGGGGCGAGGTCAGCGTACAAAACACGATAAAAAAGATGCGAAAAATAGCGCGTCTGACGCAAACAGAGTTTGCCGCCCACCGCGGGGTGAGTGCCAAAGTCATCAAGGAGATCGAGCGGGGAATTGGCAATCCGACGGTCAACACACTCAACCGGATCGGACAATTTTTCGGTCTGGAAGTCGCCTTCGTTCGTTCAGAAAAATTGCGCTCACCGCAAGGCCAGATAACCCATGCCCTTGCATCTCCCGAGGCCTCCAGTCTTGCCCAGATGACGCTGGCACTTTCCCCGATCGCGGAGGCGCGGCGACTCATGGAAGAGCTGGAGAACATCAAGAAACTGGCGACACCGCCGAAAGCATTGCAGCAGGCACTGAAAACGATAGAGTCGGGCCTGAACGTTATCCGAGAGGCCCAACAAGCCATTGGACAAACCGAGGAGCTACGCCATCTGGCCTCTTCCCATACGGAACTCGAGCGTGCAATGCAAGGGCTCGATACCGAACTGTATGCTGTGCGAGAAGCACAAAACATCATCGCGTTGGCTGAAAAAATGCAACGTCAAATCCAGCCGCCGGCGGCATTAAAGCAATGGCTGGCAGATCTTGACGCAGCTAATAAACGGTTAATGCCGATTGATGTTTCATCGCAACCATGAGGTGCTCGACGGGGGAAAATAGTTATCGCTCAGAAGTCTGTCTAGGCAAAAGATGACAATAAGAACAAAAAAGCCCGCTTGCGCGGGCTTTGATGATTATTTTATACATTTCATCTAAAACGTATCCATTAGAACGGAATATCGTCATCCATATCCGAGAAATTCGGCGTAGGACGTGAAGCTGGCGCTTGTGCTGGACGTTGTTGCGCAGGCGCTGATTGTTGCGGGCGCGCCGGAGCGTTGTTCGATTGACCGGATGGTGCATTATTGTAAGAAGACGATCCGCCACCGCCCTGAACGCGGTCGCCACTATCGTAGCCACCGTCATCCATCGATTGACCGCCGCCCTGACCCTGGCGACTTCCTAACATTTGCATCGAATCGGCGATGATTTCAGTGGTGTAGCGTTCTACGCCGTCTTTGTCTTGCCATTTGCGCGTTTGCAGGCGGCCTTCGACGTAGACTGAGGAGCCTTTTTTGAGGTATTGACCGGCGATTTCAGCTAGTTTGCGATAGAAGGTAATACGGTGCCATTCGGTGACTTCTTTCTTTTCGCCACTATTTTTGTCTTTCCAGCTTTCCGTTGTGGCAACGGCGATGTTGGTGACCGCTTCGCCGTTGGGCATGTAGCGGGTTTCGGGATCGCGGCCCAGATTACCTACGATGATGACTTTATTGACCGACGCCATATGTTTCTCCTCAATCTTAATGAACCAGGACTTACACAAAATTGCTCCAGCAAAGCAGACCGACGCTGGGGCGATTTTGTGTAAGTCCTGTTAATGTGTAACCGCGGAAGCTGGCTTGACCTCAACGCGGTAAATGTTTAGTACGGACGCGATTATAAACCTGCGGCGCAGGGATTGTGGCGTTCATGACACTACATAAATGCGTTTTAAGCTGTGATGCTGCTTCTGAGATTTTTTGCTTTAATGTACGCAATATCCTTTGTAGAATAAAAATACAAATCATAGTACGTAAGTTTGAATTACGTACTTTGATGCGTAATTCAAAATTACGCAATATGATACGTAAAAAATATTCGATGAAGCATGAATGAAAGAAACAAATGAGCGACTTCCCCATCCATACCGCTGAGCAATTAATCCCTTTATTTGTTGCGTTTCGGAAAAAACGACACTTGACGCAAGCGGATTTGGCTAATCGGGTTGGGGTCGGACAACAGACCATTTCGCAATTGGAGCGCCATCCGAATAAGGCGAGCATTGAGCGGCTGTTGCGCGCATTTGCGGAACTTAACGTAGAACTAGTACTGCGAGAAAAACAATCGTCAACTGCCAACGAACAAGCTAACCCAGAAGGTTGGTGAGCTTGTGGGATATACATTGCGCAAACATCAGATACCGTTCACAGCTCTGCCTGCAGATCTCTCTGAAACTATTCATAAACAAGCTAACCGACAGTCCCGCTTATTAGCCATAAACAGTCACCATCGAAAGCCGATCTTATAGCTACCGCCTATCCCCACACCCGCATAAACACTCGCTTTACAAGCCGATCAGAATAAACTCAAAAAACCGTACCCTGATATAGTGATGAGTTACGTCATTTGGCCGCTTTGAACCAATAACTTAATAGTTATGCAACGCCGCCAGCGCCAATTCCAACATAAACCATCGCCGTAAAAAATTTACGCAGAAAGCTGTTCATGGAAGAGATCCGCATCCGGGGTGCGCGTACGCATAACCTCAAAAACATCAATCTGGATTTACCGCGTAACAAATTGATCGTCATTACCGGGCTGTCCGGTTCTGGCAAATCGTCGCTGGCGTTCGATACGTTGTATGCCGAGGGTCAGCGCCGTTATGTTGAGTCGCTGTCGTCCTATGCGCGTCAGTTTTTGCAATTGATGGAGAAGCCGGACGTCGATCTGATTGAGGGGCTGTCACCGGCGATTTCGATTGAGCAAAAAGCGACTTCACACAATCCGCGTTCGACGGTCGGTACCGTGACCGAGATTCACGATTATTTGCGTTTGCTGTACGCACGGGTTGGCACGCCGTATTGCCCGGATCATCCTGAGAAGCCATTGGCTGCACAATCGGTGTCGCAAATGGTGGACGCGGTGTTGGCGATGCCAGAAGACACCAAATTGATGATTTTGGCACCGGTCGTGGCGAATCGTAAAGGCGAGCATGTTGATCTGTTTGAGAGCATGCAGGCACAAGGTTTTGTGCGCTTTCGGATTCAAAGCGGGACCAATAAAGCGAAGATTTATGAAGTCGATGATTTGCCGAAGTTAAAGAAAACCGAAAAGCACACTATCGACGTAGTGATTGATCGCGTGAAGGTAAAGGAAGACATCAAACAGCGCTTAGCGGAAAGTTTTGAGACCGCATTGCGCCTGGCCGAGGGCCGCGCGATTGCATTTGAAATGGATACCGCCGTTGAGCATATGTATTCGAATAAATTTGCCTGCCAGACTTGCGGTTATTCGCTGCAAGAACTGGAGCCGCGCTTGTTCTCGTTTAACAATCCGATGGGAGCTTGCCCGGAGTGTGACGGGCTTGGACATATCGAATTTTTCGACCCTAAACGGATTGTTGCGTTTCCTAATTTATCGCTCGCCAGCGGTGCCGTAAAAGGCTGGGATCGACGCAATCAGTTTTACTTTCAAATGCTGTCAAATCTGGCGGCGCATTACGAATTCGATCTCGATACGCCGTTTGAAAAACTGTCGGAAAAAGCGCAACAAGTGGTGCTGTACGGCTCCGGGCGCGAGACGATTCCGTTTACTTATATTAATGAGCGTGGCAAGCCGGTAGTCAAGGACCATACCTTTGAAGGCGTGGTCAATAATCTGCAACGGCGCTATCGCGAAACTGATTCGATGGCGGTAAAAGAAGAGCTGGCTAAGTTTATTAACGAGAAAGAGTGTCCGTCTTGCCACGGTGCGCGTTTGCGTATTGAGGCACGCTTTGTCAAGGTCGGTAACGGCAAGCAGGAGCGTGCGATTTATGAAGTTGCGGCCATGCCATTACACGATACGTTGCACTTTTTTGAGAAGCTCAAACTGACCGGGGCCAAGAAAGAAATTGCGGATCGGATCATTAAAGAAATCATTTCGCGGCTGACATTTTTGAACAATGTCGGCCTCGATTATTTGTCGCTGGAACGCAGCGCTGACACCTTGTCTGGCGGCGAAGCGCAGCGGATTCGGCTGGCGTCGCAAATCGGTTCTGGCCTCACGGGCGTGATGTATGTGCTGGACGAGCCATCGATTGGTTTGCATCAACGCGACAATGATCGATTGATTGAGACGCTGCGGCATCTACGCGACATCGGCAATAGCGTGCTGGTGGTGGAGCATGATGAGGATGCGATTCGCACTGCTGATTATGTGGTCGATATGGGCTTGGGTGCTGGTGTGCATGGTGGTGAAATTATTGCGCAAGGGACACTGGCGGACATCCTGAAAAACAAGAAATCGCTGACTGCAAAATACTTGAACGGGACGCTCAAAATTGCGGTTCCTAAAAAACGTACGCCTTCCAATCCCGACAAGCAATTCATCATCTCCGGGGCCAGTGGCAACAATCTTAAAAATGTCACGATGCGGCTTCCGGTGGGGTTGATGACCTGTGTTACCGGGGTTTCCGGCTCGGGCAAATCGACGCTGGTGAATGACACGTTGTATCACGCGGCGTCGCGCCATTTGTATGGCTCGCAAGCGGAACCGGCGGCGCATGAATCGATTAGCGGGCTGGAATATTTCGATAAAGTTATTTCGGTCGATCAGGCGCCGATCGGGCGCACGCCGCGTTCAAACCCGGCGACGTACACCGGCTTATTTACGCCGATTCGCGATTTGTTTTCTGGCGTACCGATGGCGAAAGAACGTGGCTATAACGCCGGACGTTTTTCGTTCAACGTGAAAGGCGGACGCTGCGAGGCTTGTCAGGGCGATGGCGTCATCAAGGTGGAAATGCACTTCTTGCCAGACGTGTATGTGCCTTGCGATGTTTGTCATGGCAAACGCTATAACCGCGAAACATTGGAAGTCAATTACAAGGGTAAAAACATTACGGAAGTGTTGGCGATGACGGTGGAAGAGGCGCATGCATTCTTCAAACCGGTGCCGGTGATTGCACGTAAATTGCAGACGCTGCTCGACGTCGGACTTGGGTATATTCGCCTTGGTCAAAGTGCGACAACGCTCTCTGGCGGTGAGGCCCAACGGGTCAAACTGTCGCTCGAATTATCGAAGCGCGATACAGGGCGCACGCTGTACATTCTCGATGAGCCGACCACCGGGTTGCATTTTCACGATATCGATTTACTGCTCAAAGTGATCCACCGTCTGCGCGATCAGGGCAATACCATGGTCATCATTGAACACAATCTGGACGTGATTAAAACGGCCGATTGGCTGGTCGATCTGGGGCCGGAAGGCGGTGCTGGCGGCGGCTTGATTATTGCCACCGGAACGCCGGAGGATGTGGCTGTGAATCCGAAGAGTGTGACTGGAAAATATTTAGCGCCGCTGCTGGGGATATCTGACAAATTGCAGGCAACCGGCTGAAAATAGGTGGGCGGATATATAACCCGCCCATCCATGTATTACGCACATTGTTGAAACATAGGAACGTCGTGATGAACATGAACACTCCTCTTTCTGCGACGCAGATGGCGGCATTTGAAACAGACGGTTATTTGGTGTTACCGCGCTTTGTCTCGGCCACGGATTGCGCACAAATGGTTGCCGTGACGAATCAACATTTGCACGATGCGGTGGCCCCGTTGGAATACGAATCGGAGGTCGGTTACGCGGGTGCGCCAGGCTCGCTCGATAGCGTGGGCGGGCGCACAGCGCGACGCTTGCGCGATGCCTATCATCGACATCCATCGTATCGCGCATGGGCAGTCAATCCGGTTCTGGTGGCGATGTTGGCGCAAGTATTGAACGAACCTGTTTGCCTGACGCTGGCGCATCACAATTGCGTGATGACCAAGCACCCCGACTTCGGCACGGCCACTGGCTGGCATCGCGATATCCGCTATTGGTCGTTTGCACGCAATGCGTTAATTTCGGTATGGCTGGCGCTCGATGATGAGAACGAAAACAATGGCGGCCTGCGTTTTATTCCTGGCTCGCATCGCTTCGATATATCTCCGGCACAAATGGATGGCCTTGATTTTCTACGACCGGATGTTGCTGAGAATCAGGCGCTGTTTGCGCAGGGTATTTCGCTCCATTTGAACCCGGGTGACGTGGTGTTTTTTCATAGCGGCTTGTTCCATGCGGCGGGTAGAAACAATAGCCATGCCATCAAAGAGTCGGTGGTGTTTGCTTATCATGGGGCGAGTAATCCGCCGCTGCCGGGAAGTCGTTCGGCGTCGGCTGAGGATATCTTGCTGGGCGGCTAGGGCGTACCTTTCAATACGATGCGACGCATCTACTCAGGGCAATCGTCAGTGCAGCTATTTCTTGGATGCATCAACAGTCTCCTCGTGCCTGCGTGCTGTCATTTTTTGTGCGGTATTTTCGCCTGCATTTTCTTGAACAAATATATCGACCGCGTCTAGCACCGGGGCCAAACTCCGCAATGGACGTGAGATTGCACCGACCAATGTGGCGTGACCGACATGTTCAAAATATTCCACTGTGACAGGCACTTGGAGCGCACGCAATGCGGCGGCAAGACCGCCGGTATTGCGGACAGGATTGACCAGATTATCGGTGCTGGCGGCCAATAATAATGTTGGTGGCGCGTGCGACGTGACGTGATTAATCGGTTGCGATGTGGTCGGGGTATTGGGGAAGAAAAATACCGGACGGACATCGCGATTTTCAATCGGAATAAAATCATAGGGCCCGGCCAGACCGATCCAGCCGCGCAATACGGCAGGGGTCAAATGCACCTCGGCCAGCCAGCGTGGATCGAGCGCCAACATCGCAGCATTGTAAGCACCGGAGCTATGCCCCATCACAAACAAGCGCTGCGGATCGCCACCGTATTTGGCGACTTCTTTGACTGTCCAGGCGAGTGCTTGCGCACCGTCCTGAAGAAAAGCCGGGTAGCGGACTTCCGGGTAGAGCCGATAGTCTGCGATGACGGCGACGATGCCGCGTGAGGCCAGCGCCTCGCCAACAAAAGCGTAATCACCGCGCGCGCCGCTATTCCAACTTCCGCCGTAAAAAAACAAAACAACCGGAGCCGGGGAGTGTAAATTTTTGGGCGTATAAACGTCTAGTCCGTTGCGGGGATGTGGGCCGTAAAGTATGTCGCAAGTTTTAGTGTAGGTACTGCTGGTGGTGACAGCGTTGATCGCTGTGAGCGGGGAACAGGCGACCATTGCGCTCAACGCTAAGACCAATATGCAGCAGGTCAGTGCAATTTTTGAAAAAAGAACCATCGTTGAACTCCGTAAGGTTGCGTCGCATCAAGTCGTGTATACGTTACAACAAGCCAGAGCAGATTCAAAAGTACCGTCTTAACCGGTAAATAACCGTTCTTCAGCTTTCGCTATGCCCTCGGCTGCGCCGCGCAAAATGACCACGTCGCCGCTTTGCAAGACTGTCTGGGCACTGATATCGATACGACCTTTGCCGCGCCGCACGCTGCTGATCTCTGCGCCGAGCGTGCTTAAGTCGAGCATGGCGACGGACTTGCCGATCGCCTTTGCACCTTCTGGCAAGGTGACGGAATGCAAGCGTTCTTGCAAATAATCTTCGCTGTCGCTGGCGTCCCCTGCCCCATGAAAATAGCCGCGTAGTGAGGCGTAGCGTTGGTCGCGTGAGGTTTGTACGCGATGCAAGACGCGCCGTAACGGTACACCCAGCAGGACTAGCGCGTGCGATGCCAGCATCAGGCTGCCTTCGAGCGCTTCGGGCACGACTTCGGCGGCACCAGCGGCGCGTAGTTTGTCGAGATCGGTATCGTCGTAACTGCGCACAATGACGGGTAACGCGGGCGCAAGTTCATGGACGTGATGCAGTACGCGTAAGGCTGACGGTGTGCTGGCGTAGGTAATGACGAGCGCTGCGGCCCGATGGAGTCCGGCGGCGACCAGACTCTCGCGACGGGAGGCGTCGCCGTAGGAAACCTGGGCTCCGGCGGCACGCGCTTCGTTGACCCGATCCGGGTCGAGATCGAGGGCGTGATAGCCAATGCCCTCCTCTTCCAGCAAGGTCGCCAGACTTTGTCCGCTGCGACCAAATCCGGCAATGATGACGTGTTTTTGGGTCGCCATCGTGCGTGTTGCCAGTTGGGTTAAGGCAAGCGATTGCATCATCCATTCGTTGGCAGAGAGCTTCATGACGATGGCGTCGGCATTGTTTAAGATAAATGGCGCAGCCAGCATGGATAGGACCATCGAGGCCAGAATCAATTGGATCAGCAACGGGTCCATCAAATGCAGGCCACCAGCCTGACTGAGCAGCACAAACCCGAACTCTCCGGCTTGCGCTAACGCCAGACCGGTGCGTAACGCCACGCCGGTGGAGGAGCCGAAGATTTTTGCCAGTCCGGTAATGAGGACAAATTTGAGAAACACCGGACCGGCTAGCAGCAGCAATACCAGCCACCAGTATTCGATCACCAGTCGCACGTTTAAGAGCATGCCGATGGTGATAAAAAATAGGCCCAGCAGCACATCGCGGAAGGATTTGATGTCTTCTTCAACCTGATGTTTGTATTCGGTTTCTGAAATCAGCATGCCGGCAATGAAGGCCCCCAGCGCCAGCGACAAACCGGCGCGTTCGGTAATCCATGCGGCCCCGAGTGTGATGAGCAGCAAATTGAGCATGAATAATTCTTGCGAGCGGCGCTTGACGACGATCTGGAACCAGCCGCGCATGAGTTTTTGACCGATGAAGAGCAGCAGCACCAAAACAGGCGCATTTTGCTCATGGCCGGGATTAGCGCCGGGTTTGCGTCGGTGTTTGG
>NZ_JBRIIQ010000008.1:0-79560 GCF_052976905.1 Glaciimonas sp. GG7
ACAACGCTGACAGCTTGTTAACACATAGAGAAATAGAAAATTTATACCGCATTTTTGCGAAAAACGCCTTGGGCGCGTGAGAAGGTTGAGGCCCTCTTTATCCAAATGCAGCCTTAATTATTTCTGGCAAACAGGGCGCGCATGCCCTATTTGCCAAAGGCCTCTGTGTAACGTCCGACCGGGAAATTTTTCCTGAAGTCGTTGATGTGCGCAGAGTGCTTAAGTACGCCATTCATCACTCTAAATAGGAATGACATATGTTGATAATTGCTTCTTCTCGGGCAGGCCCGGTGCTGCCTGTCGCGAACATATCGGGTACGCTTGATCCCGATGGGGCACCATTTTCAGCTCGGTTCCGTGCTGGGCGAGGCGACTTAGAGGTGGATATGGGATCCATGGATAGCGTCGACTCCGGCAGTGCTACAGCGCCATGCAGCTCTATTGCTACAGCAGCGGCTGCGACGGCTGCGCGGAAATTCGTTACCGCGTTTGTCGCTGCTAATGTGCGCTATGGGATCGATGCAGGGGGCGCGATGTTAGCTGTATCGGCGAATGTGCCGCTGACTATCGCCGCGGCAGTCACTGGTGCAGCCGTGAGCGGTTGTGCTGGATTTGGCTTGGGTAGTGAGATGGCAACCTCCCTCCTGCGCGATACATATGCCAACAACCGTTGCGTGCAACTTGCGGCGGCTGTCAATGGTGCGTTGGTCTTCGGTGTCGTTGGTGCTGCGCCACCGGTGATCGCTTATCTTCTCAATCCGTTAGCCCTTAATACTGTTGCTGTGCGAACGTTGGCGAATGGGGCTTCGAGCATTGTGCGGGAGCTCGGTGAGAATGCCTGCAACGGATTGGGACCGCGGATTGTATGGAATGGCATGCCAACGATCAAAGGTTTGACGCTCTCGACTGCTGCCTATGCGGTGATGTTAGCCGTCGGAGGGGCTGTCAAACCACTCCTCCCGGAGTGGGTTGACGCTACGATATCGAGTGCAGTTATCGCGGGGGGCGAGGGGGGCAGCGGTGCGGTCATTCGTGGCGTTGTGTATCCAAATGAGACGAGCATCGTCGCTGGCAGTGGTCGACTAACGAGGCCACGGCCGGTCGAAGTGTTGCACGCTGCCGGGATGCGCACCGTCTTTGGGATGGGGGTGCAGGCGCAGAACCTTGTGTTGGATCAGTTTGAGAAGTCGGAAAATCCTCATGTCGAAGGCATGGCCCGGCGTCTGGTTGCTGTTATCAATGGCTATCGGACGTGGTTCAGTGCGCAAGCGCAGGATGGTTTTTCAAAGGTCATCCATAAAGGATCGTTCGACCTCGGCGCTGGTGGTCTGCGCGATAAGGAGTTGCAATATAGTGCCGATGTGGAAGTAATGCGTCGGCATGGTGATTGGAGTTCCAATAGCACGCGTAATGGTCTGCGGCTACGCAGAGTGACGCGCAATACGGTTGACGATCTTCGATGATCTGACCGGAGGAGTGCCGTTGGCTCCGGTCTCAGTTGGCGGGAGGGGATTTTAATTGGGGTCGGAGTCAATGGGCAAGGTCTATACTCGCATAAAATAGCGGCATATCGACCACCATCAACCACCATCAATATTTCCCCATGGCCCGCCTCGCACGTCTCGTTATTCCTCATCAGCCGCATTATTTGATCCAGCGCGGTATCGATGGGCAAACCATTTTTCGTGACAATCACGACTATCTTGCGTTTTATAACTGGCTGCGCGATGCGGCCCGGCAGTTCAAGGTGGCTATTCATGCTTATTTGTTAATGGGCAATCAAATTCAATTATTGGTCACGCCAACCGATCAACAGGGTCTGGCGCGGATGATGCAATGGGTGGGGCGCTATTACGTACCGTACTTCAATCAAAAATACCACCGGGTCGGCACGCTCTGGCAAGGGCGCTACAAAGCGGCGGTCATTGATCCTGAGCACTATTTGATGAAGTGCAGCATGGCCATTGAGTCCGCTCCCGTGCACGAAGGCTTGGTGGTGACGCCTGGTGAGTTTCTCTGGTCCAGCTATTTACATCATGTCGGCGTTAAGCCCGACGCGTTGATTGCGGACCATCCTTTGTATTGGGCCTTGGGCAATACGCCGTTCGATCGCGAGGCTACGTATAAGGAATTGGCGGAGCAGGCGCTTACTTTTCCGTGGGATGGGTCGCTGGTGGAGGCGGTGGGGAAGGGCTGGGTGCTGGGGTCGGAGACTTTTAAGTTCCGGCTGGAGCAGCAGGGGATGCCGCGGATTCGACCGGCTAAGCGGGGGCGGCCGTTTAAGGTGGGGGTGAACGGCGGTGAGTGATTGCGGGAAAAATAGAGGTGATCAATCGACCCTGCCGGAAGCAGTATCGTAAATTTCATTATTGCGCCGCATGCCAACCGCAATGATCAACACTTCTATCCGCTCACCATCGATACGGTAGACAATTCTTGTCTGACCGGTACGTATTCGCCGACATCCCGACAAGTCGCCCACAAGTCGCTTCCCGCATTTGTCAGGCTCGCCTTGTGCGATGCGTTCTTCGATGACTTTCAGAATGGTCCTTGCTTCGGTGCGACCAAGACTGAGCAAATCTTGCTCTACTTCAGGTTGGTAAATGATTGTCCACGTCATTCTTTATCCTCATCAAAGCGCGCCAGCATGTCTGCGTGTGATATCGGCTTAAGTTGTGCAATAGAGGCGAGTCTGTTTCGAGCGACAGCCTCAATGCGGAGGTCTTCGAGCTCTGCCATGAGCGCTTCATAGCGTGCAATCGGTAGCATAACTGCGGAAGGTTGGTTATCACGGATCACAACATAGCGATCCTGTGTGCCATCCGTCATGCGATCGAGCAACATACGGGTATTTTTCTGAAGTTCAGTAGATGAAATGGCTTGGTCAGCGCGATCAAGTAGCATGATAGGACTCCGATATGAAATTAAATATGATCTTAATCCATTTTTAATCGCACCTCAAGAGGATTGGCACTGATGACCAACGTCATCAGGATCTCAACACACGCACCAATTTATTGCTTTATCGCTATGATTTGCCCTAAATGGGGGAATCTGATGGTGCATGATTAATTACTATGTCCCTATTTAAATTTTCTCAATAATTTTTTTGCATTTAAATTACTCTGACCCTAATTGTTGTGGTTGTAGTCTGCGCAACTCTGCCCTATTCTGAATACCCTTACAGTCAGAGTGGTGGAGTACGCAAATGCAAACCGAGCAAACCCAGGAAATCAGGCACGCTTTATCAGCGGAAGTCGCCACTAAAACCGCAGGGAAGCCCGCAGCCCAGGGTTTATATGATCCTAATAATGAACACGACGCTTGCGGCGTCGGTTTTATTGCGCATATCAAAGGCAACAAAAGCCACTCTATCGTTGAGCAGGGTTTGCTGATTCTGAAGAATCTGGATCATCGTGGCGCGGTGGGTGCCGATGAGTTGATGGGTGATGGCGCAGGGATTTTGATTCAGGTGCCGGATCAGTACTATCGCGAAGAAATGGCGAAGCAGGGCGTGACGTTGCCGCCGCCGGGTGAGTTTGGTGTCGGGATGGTGTTTTTGCCAAAAGAGAACGCATCGCGTATTGCTTGCGAACAGGAAATTGAGCGCGCCGTTGTGCTGGAAGGCCAGGTTGTGTTGGGCTGGCGTGATGTGCCGGTCGATACCGAGATGCCGATGTCGCCGACTGTGCGCGATAAAGAGCCGGTAATCCGTCAGATTTTCATTGGCCGCGGTCCCGATATCATGGTCACCGATGCGCTGGAACGCAAACTGTATGTGATCCGCAAGTCTTCCGGTCACGCGATTCAGGCCTTGGATTTATTGCACGGCAAGGAATTTTTTGTGCCGTCGATGTCGGCCCGCACTGTGGTCTACAAGGGTTTGTTGCTGGCCACGCAAGTGGGCGTGTATTACAAGGATTTGCAAGACCCGCGTTGTATCTCGGCGCTGGCGCTGGTGCATCAGCGTTTCTCGACCAATACTTTCCCGGAATGGCCGCTGGCCCACCCGTATCGCTTAATTGCGCATAACGGCGAGATCAACACCGTCAAAGGTAACTTCAACTGGATGCGCGCCCGTGAAGGCGTGATGAAGTCGGCGGTGTTGGGCGACGATCTGCAAAAGCTATTCCCCCTGATTTATGAAGGCCAGTCCGATACGGCTTGCTTCGATAACGCGCTTGAGTTGTTGTTGATGGCGGGCTATCCGATTGCGCAAGCGATGATGATGATGATTCCTGAGGCGTGGGAAAACCACACCACGATGGATGACAATCGCCGCGCTTTTTATGAATATCACGCAGCGATGATGGAGCCGTGGGACGGCCCGGCGGCGATGGCGTTTACCGATGGTCGCCATATTGGCGGCACGCTGGACCGCAATGGTTTGCGTCCGGCGCGTTACATCGTCACTGACGATGATTTGGTGGTGATGGCGTCGGAGTCTGGCGTTTTGCCGATTCCAGAATCGAAGATCATCCAGAAATGGCGTTTGCAACCGGGCAAGATGTTTTTGATCGATCTCGATGCTGGTCGCATCATTGACGATAAAGAACTCAAAGATACGTACGCCAACGCCAAGCCATACAAGCAATGGATTGAGTCGGTGCGGGTGAAGCTCGATGAATTGAAGCAAGAGCCAGCGGAGTCCGGCTCGACCATTCCGTTGCTGGATCGCCAGCAATTGTTCGGCTACACCCAGGAAGATTTGAAGTTTTTGATGTCGCCTATGGCCGCCAATGCGGAAGAGGCGATTGGTTCGATGGGTAATGATTCGCCACTGGCGGTGATGTCGAGCAAAAACAAAACGCTCTATAACTATTTCAAGCAGTTGTTCGCGCAAGTGACCAATCCGCCGATCGATCCGATTCGTGAAGCGATGGTGATGTCGCTGGTGTCGTTTGTCGGTCCAAAGCCGAACGTACTCGACACCAACAACATCAATCCGCCGATGCGTCTGGAAGTGGTGCAGCCGATTCTGGACTATGCCGATATCGCTAAATTGCGTAACATCAGCGCGCACACCGGCGGCAAGTTTAAATCGCATGAACTCAATATTTGCTATCCGGTCGCCTGGGGCAAAGAAGGCATTGAGGCGCGTCTGGCGTCGCTGTGCGCTAAGGCAGTCGATGCGGTCAAGTCAGGCCATAACATTCTGATTATTTCGGATCGCAAAGTCGATGCGGAGCAAGTTGCGATTCCAGCCTTGCTGGCAACCTCGGCCATCCATCAGCATTTGGTGACCAAGGGTTTGCGTACTTCAACCGGGTTGGTAGTAGAAACCGGTTCGGCACGTGAGACGCATCATTTTGCGCTGCTGGCCGGTTACGGTGCGGAAGCGATTCATCCGTATCTGGCGATGGATACGCTGCGTGAAATGGCGCACGGTTTGCCGGGGTCGTTGTCGCCTGAAAAAGCGATTTATAACTTCCAGAAGGCGATCGGCAAAGGCCTGCTGAAGGTGATGTCGAAGATGGGTATTTCGACCTATATGTCGTATTGCGGTGCGCAGATTTTTGAAGCCATCGGCTTGAATAAAAGCATGACCGATAAATACTTCAAAGGTACGTCGTCCAACGTGGAAGGAATCGGTGTGTTTGAAGTTGCCGAGGAAGCGTTGCGCTTGCATCGCGCGGCCTTTAGCAACGATCCGGTGCTGGCCAATGCCTTGGATGCTGGCGGCGAATACGCGTTTCGCGTGCGTGGCGAAGAACATATGTGGACGCCGGATGCGATTGCGAAATTGCAGCATTCAACCCGTTCGAATAATTTCAACAGCTACAAGGAATACGCGCAGCTGATCAACGATCAAACCAAGCGTCACATGACGTTGCGTGGTTTGTTTGAATTCAAGCTCGATCCAAGCAAAGCGATTCCATTGGATGAAGTTGAGTCGGCCAAAGAAATCGTCAAACGGTTTGCTACCGGCGCGATGTCGCTCGGATCAATTTCGACCGAGGCGCATGCCACGCTGGCGATTGCGATGAATCGCATTGGCGGTAAATCGAATACCGGCGAAGGTGGCGAGGATGTGAATCGTTATCGCCAGGAGTTAAAAGGGATTCCGATCAAGAAGGGCGAAACGCTGGCCTCAGTGGTCGGGCGTGAGCATATTGAAGTCGATACGCCGTTGCTGGCGGGTGATTCCTTGCGGTCGAAAATTAAGCAAGTGGCGTCCGGCCGGTTTGGCGTCACGGCTGAGTATCTGACTTCTGCGGACCAGATTCAAATCAAGATGGCGCAAGGCGCAAAGCCGGGCGAAGGCGGACAATTGCCGGGTCACAAAGTGACGGAATATATCGCCCGATTGCGTTTCTCGGTGCCGGGCGTGGGCTTGATTTCGCCACCGCCGCATCATGATATTTATTCGATTGAAGACTTGGCGCAGTTGATCCACGATCTGAAAAACGTCAATCCAACCGCCTCGATTTCGGTCAAGCTGGTCTCGGAAGTCGGCGTTGGCACGATTGCTGCCGGTGTCGCTAAAGCGAAGGCGGACCATGTGGTCATTGCGGGTCATGATGGTGGCACGGGTGCTACGCCTTTGTCGTCGGTCAAGCATGCTGGTTCGCCTTGGGAATTAGGTTTGGCAGAAACGCAGCAAACGTTGGTGTTGAATGGTTTGCGTAGCCGGATTCGGGTGCAGACCGATGGACAGATGAAGACGGGCCGCGATGTGGTCATTGGTGCGCTGCTGGGGGCCGATGAGTTCGGTTTTGCGACCGCGCCGCTGGTGGTTGAGGGCTGCATCATGATGCGTAAATGCCATTTGAATACTTGTCCGGTTGGGGTGGCGACGCAAGACCCGGTGTTGCGCGCTAAGTTTTCTGGCAAGCCTGAGCATGTGGTTAACTTTTTCTTCTTTATCGCTGAAGAAGTACGTCAGATCATGGCGCAATTGGGTATCCGCAACTTCAACGATTTAATCGGGCGTTCGGATTTCCTTGATAAAGCGAAGGCGATCACGCATTGGAAAGCGCAAGGTCTGGACTTCTCGCGGATTTTCTATCAACCGGCATTGCCTGCCGGCGAAGTGTATTACCACACGAAAGAGCAGGATCATGGTCTGCATAAAGCGCTCGATCACAAGTTGATCGCACAAGCCAGAGCAGCAATTGATAAGGGTGAGCGGGTGTCTTTCATCTCGCCGATCAAGAACTTGAACCGTACCGTGGGCGCGATGTTGTCGGGCGAAGTGGCGAAGAAATACGGCAATGAAGGTCTGCCGGATGACACCATTCATATCCAGTTGCAAGGCACGGCCGGTCAGTCAGCGGGGGCGTTTCTGGCGCACGGAATTACGCTTGATCTGGTGGGCGAGGGGAATGATTATGTGGGTAAGGGCTTGTCGGGCGGGCGCATTATTGTGCGTCCGAATACCGAGTTCCGTGGCCGTGCGGTGGACAACATCATTGCCGGTAACACGGTGCTGTATGGCGCAACAACCGGCGAGGCGTTCTTGAACGGTGTGGCTGGTGAGCGCTTTGCCGTGCGTAATTCGGGCGCGATTGCGGTCGTTGAGGGCACTGGTGACCATGGTTGCGAATACATGACGGGCGGCACTGTCGTCGTGCTGGGTGAGACGGGCCGTAACTTTGCTGCCGGGATGTCGGGCGGGATTGCTTATGTCTACGATCCGGATGCGCAGTTTGCATCGCAGTGCAATATGTCTATGGTTACGCTGGAAGCGGTGTTGAGCCAGGGTGAGCAGGAGACGACCATCGATCGTGCCCTCTGGCACGCGCAGACCCGTAACGAAACGCCAAAAACCGATGAGGCGATTTTGAAGGGCCTGATCGAGCGTCACTTTAAATATACGGGCAGTACGCGTGCGCGTTATCTGCTCGATAACTGGGTTGCTTCGCGCAGCAAATTCGTCAAGATCTTCCCGACGGAATACAAGCGTGCACTGGGTGAGATCCATGCGGCGAAGGTTGCTGCGCCAGTCAAAGAAAAAGTCATCGCCTGAGGTGAACTCTACAAACCTACTGCGCGAATCAATCTTGAATTTTCGATGCTCACCGACCATTCGTACGGCTGGGCTTCACAATTCGACCTTGATTCGCTCGCTACGGTTTTTAGAGCTCACCTGGTTGAGCCAATAGAACATAGCCAAGATTGTGAGTAAAAAATGGGTAAAGTAACCGGTTTCATGGAATTTGATCGCATGCCTGAGACGTATGAAGCGCCACAGGCACGCAAGAAGCATTACAAAGAATTCATTCTGCAATTGGCAGATAAAGATGCTCAGGTGCAAGGTGCGCGTTGCATGGATTGCGGGATTCCTTTTTGTAACAACGGTTGTCCGGTCAATAACATTATTCCTGACTGGAATGATCTGGTGTATCGCGGTGCATATCGGGAAGCCTTGGATACCCTGCATTCGACCAATAATTTTCCTGAGTTCACCGGCCGGATTTGTCCTGCGCCGTGCGAAAGCGCTTGTACGCTGGGGATTAGTGACGATCCGGTCGGGATTAAATCGATTGAGCATTTCATCATCGATAAAGGTTGGGAAAGCGGTTGGGTCGTGCCGCAACCTGCATTGATCAAGACCGGCAAAAAAGTTGCCGTCGTTGGCTCCGGCCCTGCCGGACTGGCGGCAGCGCAACAGTTGGCGCGGATTGGCCATGATGTGACCGTGTTTGAAAAGAGCGATCGCGTCGGTGGTTTGCTGCGCTACGGCATTCCTGATTTCAAGATGGAAAAAAATCATATTGATCGCCGGGTCGAGCAAATGGAAGCGGAGGGCGTGATCTTCCGTACCGGTGTGCTGGTGGGCAAGGATTTTCCGGCGAATGTGAATAACTGGGCTAAGAAAACGATTTCTCCGGATGAGCTGAAGGCAGAGTTCGATGCCGTCGTCATTGCTGGTGGTGCCGAGCAGCCGCGCGATTTACCAGTCCCGGGCCGGGATCTTAAGGGCGTGCATTTCGCGATGGATTTCTTGCCGCAACAAAACAAAATCAACGCTGGTGACAAGGTCAAGGATCAAATTCTGGCCGGTGGCAAAAACGTGATTGTGATCGGTGGTGGGGATACCGGCTCTGATTGCGTCGGTACGTCGAATCGTCAGGGTGCTGTTTCGGTATCGCAGTTTGAATTGATGCCAGAGCCGCCGGGACAAGAAAATAAGGCTATGGTCTGGCCGTACTGGCCGACCAAATTGCGCACGTCTTCTTCGCACGAAGAGGGTTGCGAGCGTGATTGGGCGGTGGCGACTAAACGTCTGGAAGGTAAAAACGGCAAGCTTGAAAAACTCGTTGCCGCGCGGGTCGAATGGAAAGACGGCAAGATGCAGGAAGTGCCGAATTCGGAATTCGAAATGAAGGCCGATCTGGTGTTTCTGGCGATGGGCTTTGTCTCGCCGGTGACGCAGGTGTTGGAGGCGTTTGGCGTGGATAAAGATGCACGCGGGAACGCGAAGGCGACGACTGACGGCGATGGTTGCTATAAAACGTCGGTCGATAAAGTGTTTGCTGCGGGTGACATGCGGCGTGGGCAATCGCTGGTGGTCTGGGCGATTCGTGAGGGCCGTCAGTGTGCGCGTGCGGTGGATGAGTTTTTGATGGGGGCGTCGGTGTTGCCGCGGTAAGCTATGGCGTTTGTGTGACTTGAAAGTCACGGAGTATTAAAAGGAGCCCTTAATTCTTGATGGATTAAGGGCTCTTTTGACTACGCGTCAGATGTATACCAGAGGTGCTCTTAATGGTACGTAAGTTAGATCACACTGAAAACATTACAATTAAGAGATAAGTAGTATTTCCTCTAAAAAACTATTCCTGCCAGACTTCTGCGCTGCACACACTTTTATGTGCTTGTTAGAAACGTGTGTAGTCGGTCTCTGATTGGTCTGGTGCAGGGACGTTTACTTATAAAAAATTCTCTGTTTCCTCGCTGGCCCTTCCAATTCAATTACGTAACTGTTGTAACGATAGTGAAATTGCGACGCTGTTATGGGAACAATTGTTGCAAGTGCACTACAATGTCGCCTTTGGTCTAACCGGTGAGGATGCGTGACTAATATTGTCGAGATCCGCGATGTGCAATTCAGTTATGGTGAGCGGGCGATTTTGTCGTCGCTTGATATGGATTTCCCACGTGGAAAAGTGATCGCCATCATGGGTGGTTCCGGGTCGGGAAAAACCACTATTTTGCGTTTGATCGGCGGTCAGTTGCGACCGGGGGCTGGAACTGTGTCGGTCGACGGTGAGGTCGTTGCCAAGCTGAGCAAGGCTGCTTTATATGCGATGCGTCGCAAGATGGGCATGCTGTTTCAGAATGGCGCGCTGTTTACCGATTTGACGGTCTATGAAAACGTAGCTTTCCCTTTGCGTGAACATACCGATTTGCCGCCTGAACTATTAAATACGCTGGTATTGATGAAATTGCAGGCTGTTGGTTTGCGCAACGCAGCACAACTTAAACCATCGGAAATTTCCGGCGGGATGGCGCGCCGGGTCGCTTTAGCGCGTGCGGTGGCGTTGGACCCGTTATTGATTATGTATGACGAGCCATTTGCCGGGCTGGACCCGATTTCTATGCGCGTGACTGCTAATTTGATTCGTAAATTGAATGACGCGCTGGGATTGACGTCGATTCTGGTGTCGCATGATGTTAATGAGTCGTTTGCGATTGCGGACTACATTTATTTTCTGTCGCAAGGGAAAATTGTTGCGCACGGTACGCCTGATGAAATGCGGGTATCGACCGATCCTTATGTGAAGCAATTCGTGCATGCTGAGGCCGATGGCCCGGTTCCTTTTCATTATCCGGGTAAGTCGTTTGCGGCTGATCTTGGCCTGGAGGCGCAATCATGATGGGGGTATTTGGCAGGATAGGTTCTAGTGTGCGTGAAAACGTTATCGGTGTCGGCCGCGCAACCAGGACTTTTGTTGCTATTTTGGGTGTGTCGGGAGGTTTGTTAAAACGACCGCGTTTGATTACCAATCAAATTCATTTCATCGGTAATTATTCGATGAGTATTATTGGTGTATCCGGTCTGTTTATCGGTTTTGTACTCGGTTTGCAGGGTTATTACACACTCAATAAATACGGCTCTGAGCAGGCATTGGGTTTGCTGGTGGCATTGTCGCTGGTGCGTGAGTTGGGGCCGGTCGTAACAGCCTTGTTGTTTGCCGGGCGTGCCGGGACTTCGCTCACGGCTGAAATCGGTTTGATGAAAGCTGGCGAGCAGTTGTCGGCGATGCAAATGATGGCGGTCGATCCGCTGCAACGCGTGATCGCGCCGCGCTTCTGGGCCGGAATTATCGCCATGCCGTTGCTGGCAGCAGTGTTTAGTGCGTTGGGTATTTTGGGCGGCTATGTCGTCGGCGTGCAATTGCTCGGCGTTGATGAGGGATCGTTCTGGTCGCAAATGCAGGCCGGTGTCGATGTCTGGAAGGATGTGGCGAATGGCGTCCTGAAAAGCTTTGTGTTCGGTATCGCCGTGACATTTATAGCGCTGTATCAGGGGTATGAAGCCCAGCCAACCCCGGAAGGTGTGGCGCGGGCGACCACACGCACGGTCGTGATCGCATCGCTGACCGTCCTGGCGCTGGACTTCTTATTGACGGCATTGATGTTTAACTAAGCTGTAATATGTTTGAGGCGTAACAATGCTTCGCTTAGTATTTTTAAGGTGATAAATATGCAACGAAAATCAGTAGATATATGGGTGGGTTTGTTTGTCGTACTGGGCGCACTGGCTCTGGTATTTCTGGCCTTTAAGGCCGGTAATTTGGGGGGCGCATCGTTTCAGAGTAGTTATCCCATCATTACCAAGTTCGATAACATCGGCGGCTTAAAGCCACGCGCACCAGTCAAGAGTGCTGGCGTCGTGGTTGGCCGGGTTGGTGCGATCAACTTTGACGACAAGAATTTTCAGGCGGTTGTGACCCTGAATATGGATGACCGTTATAAATTTCCTAGTGACAGCTCGGCCAAGATTTTGACGGCGGGGTTGCTAGGCGAGCAATATATCGGGCTAGAAGCTGGCGGCGCTGAGAAGTATTTGGCCGCTGGAGATAGTATAAAAATGACACAATCAGCCATCGTTCTGGAGAATCTGATCAGTCAGCTTATCTACAGCAAGGCGGCTGACGGAAAGGATAGTTCGCAATGAAAATTGACACAAAAACCACAATGCGTATGAGCGCTTTAGCGTTAGTTGTTGCCCTGAGCGGTTGCGCGACGACTACTGGCCCTGCTAATCCGCAAGACCCGTTGGAAGGTTTCAATCGTGCGATGTTTACGTTTAACGACAAACTCGACCAGGTTGCGTTGAAGCCGGCGGCGACTGCCTATAGAAACTGGTTGCCATCATTTGTGCAAACCGGCGTGAATAATTTTTTCGGCAATCTTAGTGATGTATGGAGCGCGGTTAACGGCTATCTGCAAGGCAATGGCGTCGACGGTACGACGGCGGTGATGCGTGTGGCGGTGAACACGACATTCGGGTTGGGTGGTTTGCTCGATGTCAGCTCGGCCGCGGGATTGGAGAAAAAGAAAAAAGATTTCGGTCAGACGCTGGGCAAGTGGGGCGTAGGCTCTGGTCCTTACGTTGTGTTGCCGTTGTTCGGTCCTTCCAATGTACGCGACACTGCGGCGCTTCCTGTGGACTTTTACGGTGATATCTGGACTTACAAGTATCCAGTGTTCTGGCGTAATACCGGCACGGTTGTGCGCCTCGTCGACAAGCGTGCTAACTTGCTGGATGCCTCGTCATTACTTGAAGATGCTGCAATAGATAAGTATGAATTTGTGCGCGATGCGTACACGCAGCGTCGCCAAAGCCAGATTGATGGTCCAGGTAAAGACTAGTTAGTTACTTCTGGTAACCATATGGTATGAACAAGTTGGGAAATCAGGCGTCATAATAAAGTGACACTTTCGGATGTGTATTGCTCACATCTACCAATGATTAATATTGCATAAAGTTATTAAAATATGAATACTCTTAAAAAATATGTAGCAGCTGTTTTGACTTTTGGTGCCTTGGTATCTGCCGGTAGTACTTTCGCGCAGGAAGCGCCAGATGCGCTGGTGAAGCGCATTAGCCAAGACGTGATTGACTCGGCCAAAGCCGACAAGGGCATCCAGGGCGGCAATCAGCAACGGATTTTGTCGCTGGTGGAAGAAAAAATTATTCCTTACGTGGATTTTGAGCGCATGACCTCACTTGCCGCCGGTCCTAACTGGCGCAAGGCCACTCCGGAGCAGAAAAAACAGTTGACGGAAGAGTTCCGTAGCCTGTTGGTGTTCACTTATTCCGGCGCGTTGTCGCAGGTACGTGACCAGAAAATTGATTTTAAGCCGATGCGTGGCAGCCCATCCGACACCGAAGTTGAAGTACGTTCCGATGTAACGCAAGCCCGCGGCGAGCCTGTTCAACTCAACTACCGCATGGAAAAAATCGACAACGGCTGGAAAATTTATGATGTCAACGTATTGGGTGCCTGGCTCGTTGAATCATATAAAGGGACGTTTGCTTCAGAGATCAATCGTTCAGGTATTGATGGGCTGATTAAGGTCTTGTCTGACAAGAACAAAGCTCGTGCTGCTAAAACAGCCAAGTAATTGTTGCGTTGTTGCTGAATTGTTATTTGACAACTAATTGTAGTCTTTATCCCTTATTGATCGACCACCATGTTCAGGCCTTCTCATTCTCTTACTGTTAGCAACGCTAAACTCGCTCTGGAAGCGGGTTTGCGGGCGATTGCCAATGGCGAAACCGAGATTGATCTGGGCGACGTGGTGGCGGTTGATTCTGCCGCCGTGGCAACTTTGCTGGCATGGCAATGCGCAGCCCTTAATCAAGGGCTGTCGCTGCATTTTTCCAGTCTGCCTTCCAATCTGGAAAGTCTGATAGATTTATACGGTGTGACGGACTTACTCTCCCCTGCGACTTTGCCAGGGACGAATGCGGTCCCTCATCATCACTGACCTTTCTGCGGTCTATTCATTACGACTGAGATTGTTGCTCTTTAGCGATATTTCTTAGCGGTAATTCTGGTTCCAGTCTCTCCATCTTCGTTTGTCCCATTCCCGGATGTATTTCAGGAAATCCCCTATAATCGAGGGTTTCGCGTTATGCGTTTACTTACCACCGCGTTGCGCGCTCTTCCTCTTTTTTAAAAGTAAATCAAGCCACTATGGCGGCCATTCAAATTACCAACGTAAAAAAACGCTACCAGTCACTGCAAGCATTGGATGGCATTTCTCTGAACATCGAAGAGGGCGAGTTTTTTGGTTTGCTGGGGCCAAATGGCGCCGGTAAGACGACTTTGATTTCGATCATCGCAGGCTTGAACCGCGCCGATTCCGGCAGCGTCAATATCCACGGTCACGATGTCATCAGCGACTTTCGCAACGCCCGCAGGAAACTGGGTGTGGTGCCGCAAGAGTTAGTATTCGATCCTTTTTTCACCGTCCGTGAAACCTTGCGTTTGCAGTCCGGTTATTTCGGGCTAAAAAATAACGACAAATGGATCGACGAGGTCATGGAAAATCTCGATTTGACCAGCAAGGCCGACGCCAACATGCGTACGCTATCGGGCGGCATGAAACGCCGCGTACTGGTCGCGCAAGCGCTGGTGCACAAACCGCCCGTGATTGTGCTCGATGAGCCGACTGCCGGTGTTGATGTCGAATTGCGCCAGACCTTATGGAAGTTTATTTCGCAGCTCAACCGCGATGGCCATACGGTGGTGCTGACCACACATTATCTCGAAGAAGCGCAGGAGCAATGCAACCGTATCGCCATGCTCAAACGCGGCAAAGTGGTGGCGTTAGATACGACTGCCGGACTCTTGAAACGGATTTCTGGTTCGCAATTACTGGTGCATTTGCTTCCCGGAGTATTGTTGCCAGAGCTGTTGCGACCATTGGTCATGCCAGCTGCCAGCAATGAACGGGCAGGAAAATTTGCGTTGCGTGTCACCGACTACAACGAGGTCGAGCCTATCCTGGCGACTTTGCGCATGGCAGGCGTCGTCATTGATGACATGTATTTGCAGCAGGCGGATTTAGAGGATGTATTTTTACAAATTATGGATGGCAAAAGCGTGGATGGCATCAGTGCGGACAAAAACGTAGCGCAATACAGTCTGGGCGGTGCCCAATGATTGGCTTTCAAACGCTGTTCTACAAAGAAGTGTTGCGCTTTTGGAAGGTCGCCACGCAAACCGTTGGCGCACCGATTTTGACCGCATTGCTGTATCTGCTTATTTTCGGTCATACCTTGAAAGGCCACGTTGAAGTCTATCCGGGCGTGGAGTACACCGCGTTTCTGGTCCCCGGCTTAGTAATGATGAGCGTGTTGCAAAATGCGTTTGCGAATACCTCGTCGTCGCTGGCGCAATCCAAAATGACCGGTAATCTGGTATTTGTATTATTGCCGCCGCTATCGCATTGGGAATTGTTTGGAGCCTATGTGCTGGCATCCGTTGTGCGCGGCTTTGTGGTCGGCTGCGGTGTGCTGTTCATTACGGCATTTTTTGTTAATTTGTCGTTCGTTGCGCCTTTGTGGATCATTGTTTTTTCAGTATTAGGGGCGGCATTTTTAGGGACGATGGGCCTGATTGCCGGGATTTGGGCTGATAAGTTCGATCAATTGGCCGCGTTCCAGAATTTCTTGATTATGCCGGCGACCTTTCTGGCGGGGGTGTTCTATTCGATCCATTCGTTGCCACCATTCTGGCAAGCGGTTTCTCATTTCAATCCGTTCTTTTATATGATCGATGGATTCCGCTACGGGTTTTTTGGGCAGTCGGATATTAATCCGTTTATTAGTCTTGCCATTATTGTGGTGTTTCTGGTGGTGTTGGCAACGATTGCGGTACAAATGTTGAAGCAAGGCTATAAGTTACGTCACTGAGTTACGTCACTGAGTTGCGTCACCAATTAATGCAGTTTTATCTCAATTAAGCAGGTATACCTTATGTACCCTACACCCGAACTTGTTAAAAGTTACATCGCTGACGGCCTCGTTTGCACGCATTTGGAAGTCGAAGGCGACGGACAGCATTTCAAGGCCATCATTGTCTCGGATGCGTTTATCGACAAACGGCTGATTCAGCGCCATCAAATCGTGTACGCAGCATTGGGCGACCGTATGCGCGAAGAAATTCATGCGCTGTCGATGAAAACCCTGACGCCTGAAGAGTTTCATAAAAGAGCTTCCGCTCAAAGTTAAGAAGACGAACTATGGATAAATTATTAATTCAAGGCGGTAACCGCCTCTCTGGTGAAATCACTATTTCTGGCGCAAAAAATGCCGCGCTACCAATATTGTGTGCGGGTCTGCTGACCTCGGATCAGTTGGATTTGAGCAATGTGCCGAATCTGCACGATGTCTCAACCATGCTCAAGCTGCTGGGGCAAACTGGATTAAAGGCGAAGCAAGACGGGCATTCTGTGACCTTGCAGGGCGACGCCATCACCAACTGGGAAGCGCCCTACGATATGGTGAAAACCATGCGCGCGTCGATTCTGGCGTTGGGGCCATTGCTGGCACGTTTTGGCGAAGCCCGCGTGTCGTTGCCGGGTGGTTGTGCAATTGGTTCACGGCCAGTCGATCAGCACATTAGAGGCTTGCAGGCGATGGGTGCTGAGATTCATATCGAATCCGGTTACATCATTGCCAAAGCCAAAAAGCTCAAAGGTACGCATATTGTCACTGACATGATTACCGTGACAGGCACTGAAAATTTGCTCATGGCGGCAACGCTGGCCGACGGCGAAACCGTACTCGAAAATGCGGCGCGTGAACCGGAAGTGACCGATCTTGCCAATTTGCTCGTGGCGATGGGTGCCAGAATTGATGGCATCGGCACGGACCGTCTGGTCATTCAAGGCGTTGAAAAACTACACGGTGCTTCGCATTCGGTGATTCCTGATCGGATCGAGACTGGTACATTTCTATGCGCTGTGGCGGCCACTGGCGGCGATGTCCTGCTGAAAAATACCCGCAGTCACACACTCGATGTCGCGCTCGATAAATTGCGCGAAGCGGGCGTTATTTTGACTTCGGGCGATGACTGGATTCGCGTGCAGATGGCTGCACGTCCGAAAGCAGTCAGTTTCCGCACCACCGAGTATCCCGGCTTTCCGACCGATATGCAGGCGCAATTCATGGCCATGAATCTGATCGCTGACGGTACTAGCCATGTGACAGAGACGATTTTTGAAAATCGTTTCATGCACGTCCAGGAAATGAATCGCCTTGGCGCTGCTATCGATATCGAAGGCAATACGGCCATTATCAAAGGCGTCGATAAACTGTTTGGTGCGCCAGTGATGGCGACCGATTTACGTGCCTCTGCGTCCTTGGTTATCGCCGGTTTAGCCGCGCAAGGCGAAACGTTGATCGAGCGGATTTACCATCTGGATCGTGGTTACGATCAAATGGAACGCAAATTGTCGGCAGTCGGCGCGAAAATCGAACGGGTTAAATAAGCACTTTGGATGTATCCGGAATTAACCTCATTGAAAGAAGCAAATGAGTCAGAAATTAACCCTGGCATTGTCCAAGGGACGCATCTTTGAAGAGACGCTGCCATTACTTGCCGCAGCGGGCATTGTCGTTACCGAAAATCCAGAAACCTCGCGCAAGCTGATCCTGCCAACCAATAATCCGTTGATTAATGTCATCATCGTTCGTGCCTCCGACGTGCCAACCTATGTCCAATACGGGGCGGCCGATTTCGGCGTCGCGGGTAAGGATGTGTTGTCAGAGCACGGTGGCGAGGGCTTGTATCAGCCGATTGATTTAAACATTGCGCACTGCCGGATGTCGGTTGCCGTGTCGGCCGATTTTGATTACGCCAGTGCCGTGCGTCATGGAGCGCGTTTGCGAGTTGCTACCAAATACTTGCTGACCGCGCGCGAGCATTTTGCGGCTAAAGGTGTGCACGTTGATCTCATTAAACTATACGGTTCGATGGAGTTGGCACCGCTGGTAGGACTGGCCGACGCGATTGTCGATCTGGTCAGCACCGGCAGCACATTGCGCGCCAATCATCTGGTTGAAGTTGAGCATATTATGGATATTTCGGCGCGTTTGGTGGTGAACCAGGCGGCGTTGAAATTAAAGCACGCGCAGCTTCAGCCGATTCTGGAAGCGATTGAGAAAGCGTCCGCCAAAACGAACTGAGCAAATTAAGCCAACTAAGCCACTATGACTATAAAAATCAGAAAACTGAATGCGACCGACGCCGATTTTCAGGCGCAACTGTCGGCTGTGCTGGCCTTTGATGCAAGTGAAGACGAGGCCATCGATCAGGCGGCAGCGCGGATCTTGGCCGATGTCAAGGCGCGTGGCGATACGGCGGTTTTAGCCTATACCAAGCAATTTGACCGACTTGATGCAGAGAGCGTTTTGGCGCTGGAAATCGGGCAGGATGAATTGAAGGCAGCGTTATCCCAATTGCCGCTGGTGCGTCGTGCAGCGTTGCAAGCGGCGGCTGATCGCGTACGCGTTTATCACGAACGTCAGAAGCAGGAATGCGGCTCGGATGGCTTTAGTTATACCGAGGCTGACGGTACTGTTCTGGGTCAAAAAGTCACGCCGCTCGACCGTGTCGGTATTTATGTGCCGGGCGGCAAGGCGGCTTATCCCTCATCCGTGCTGATGAATGCGATTCCGGCCAAGGTTGCCGGGGTGCAGGAAATCATCATGGTTGTGCCAACGCCGGATGGCGTTAAAAATCAACTGGTATTGGCAGCCGCAGCCATCGCCGGGGTGGATCGGGTGTTCACCATCGGTGGCGCGCAAGCAGTTGGCGCGTTGGCGTATGGCACGGCAACGATCCCGCAGGTCGATAAGATTGTTGGTCCTGGCAATGCCTACGTCGCCGCTGCCAAGCGCCGTGTGTTTGGGACCGTTGGCATCGATATGATCGCCGGACCGTCTGAAATATTAGTCATTTGCGATGGCACGACAGACCCTGACTGGATCGCCATGGATCTGTTCTCGCAAGCCGAGCACGATGAGTTGGCGCAGTCGATTTTGTTGTGTCCAGACCCGGCTTATATCGACAAAGTTGAGGCTAGCATTAACCGCCAATTGGCCGATATGCCGCGGCAAGAAATCATTCGCGCTTCGCTGACCAATCGTGGCGCATTGATTCAAGTACGTGACATGGCGCATGCGTGCGAAATCGCCAATCTGATCGCTGCCGAACATTTGGAAATTTCTGCCGAGGAGCCAGAGCGTTGGGCGGAGCAGATTCGGCACGCCGGAGCGATGTTTTTGGGGCGTTTTTCGTCAGAGTCGCTGGGCGATTATTGTGCTGGCCCGAATCACGTTTTGCCTACTTCGCGCACGGCACGCTTTTCATCGCCGCTCGGTGTGTACGATTTTCAAAAACGTTCAAGCATGATCAATATTAGTGAAGCTGGTGCGCAGACCCTGGGGCGCATCGCCGCCGAACTAGCGGAGGGCGAAGGTTTGCAGGCGCATGCGCGCTCAGCCACGTATCGCTTTAAAGACGCGCTTTGAACGCTGAGATGCTGAGTTGGCAAAACAAGGTTTTTGGCGAAGATGCCGTGCAGGGCATGGCGCGTATTCCCGATGGTTCTGTTGATTTGCTGCTGGCCGATCCACCCTACGGGCTGGGCAAGGATTATGGCAACGACTCCGATAAATTGGAGATGGCTGCTTATCTGCGCTGGACCGAAGAGTGGATTGATGCGGCGCTGCCGAAACTCAAGCCCAATGGCAGTCTCTACATTTTTCTGACCTGGCGTTACTCCCCGGAAATTTTTGTCATGCTCAAGCAACGCATGACGATGCTTAATGAAATTATCTGGGATCGCCGGGTGCCGTCGATGGGTGGTGGAGTGCGGCGTTATTCTTCGGTGCATGACACGGTCGGTTTTTTTGCCCGCGCCAAGGATTATTACTTCGATCTGGATGCGATTCGGATTCCCTACGATGCCGTGACCAAGAAAGCCCGCTCGCGCTCGATCTTTGTCGGAGCGAAATGGCTGGAACTGGGCTACAACCCGAAGGACGTCTGGAGTGTGTCGCGCTTGCATCGCGAACACCGCGAGCGCGAAGACCATCCGACGCAAAAGCCGTTAGAAATCATCGAGCGCATGATCAAGGCATCCTGCCCACCCGGTGGCGTCGTCTTAGACCCATTCATGGGCAGCGGCACAACGGCGGTGGCGGCACAGCGGTGCGGGCGTAAGTTTGTGGGATTTGAATTGAATCCTGAATATTGTGCGTTGATAGAGCAGCGTTTGGTGCAACTTGATAATCAGAGCGCAGATGCGATTGTGCAGTCTGAGTTGTTCCCACTTAAAAATGTTGTTGGCTGAACGACATTGCCGATAACCTGCCTCCGTACTTGCTCGCTGCGTAGTACACTAACAAATTACGCGTACTTCCATTCCAGATGCCTGTAAACGCGTCTTTCTTTGTCACTTTGGTCCAATCTGAACATGTCTACGCCCCGCACCGCAGAAATTATTCGCAACACCAACGAGACGCAAATCCGCGTCGCGATCAATATTGATGGTACCGGACAGCAAAAGCTCAACACCGGCGTGCCTTTCCTGGACCATATGCTCGATCAAATTGTGCGTCACGGCATGATTGATATTGAAGTCGAGGCAGTCGGCGATTTACATATTGACGCCCACCACACGGTCGAAGATGTCGGCATTACGTTGGGGCAAGCGTTTGCCAAGGCGATGGGCGACAAAAAAGGCGTGCGTCGTTATGGACACGCGTATGTCCCCCTAGATGAAGCACTGTCGCGGGTTGTGATCGATTTTTCCGGTCGTCCGGGTCTTGAATTTCACGTTCCTTTTAAGCGCGCAATGATCGGTTCGTTCGACGTTGATCTGACGCACGAATTTTTTCAGGGCTTCGTCAACCACGCTTTAGTGTCGTTGCATATCGACAATTTGCGCGGCGACAACGCGCACCATCAATGCGAAACCGTGTTCAAGGCTTTCGGTCGTGCGCTACGCATGGCAGCCGAACTTGATCCACGCTCGGTGGGTGTGATTCCCTCGACCAAGGGCAGTCTTTAATCGTCGTTCATCCCTGTCCAGACTTACTTTTTTATCATGACAAAAATTGTTGTAGTTGATTATGGCGTGGGTAATTTGCGCTCGGTAGCGCAAGCACTGCGTCATGTAGCGCCAGATGCTGACGTGCGCATTTCTGGCGACGTCGCCGATATCCGTGCTGCAGACAGAATTGTTTTGCCAGGTCAGGGCGCGATGCCGGATTGCATGCGCAGCTTGCGCGAATCTGGCGTTCAGGAAGCCGTGCTGGAAGCGGCACGCAGCAAGCCACTCTTAGGCGTGTGCATAGGCGAGCAAATGTTGTTTGACTGGAGTGAAGAAGGTGATACGCCCGGTCTGGGGTTGTTGCCCGGCAAAATTGTGCGATTTCGCCTGGATGATGCGTTGCAAGAAGATGGTTCGCGCTTCAAAGTGCCGCAAATGGGCTGGAACCGCGTACATCAGTCAGCGCCGCATCCGCTCTGGGAAAACATTGCCGACGATGCGTATTTTTACTTTGTGCATAGCTACTATGCGGTCCCGACAGACCCGGCTCACACAGTGGGCCAGACGCACTATGGCGCAGCATTTAGCTGTGCGGTTGCGCGGGATAATATTTTTGCAACGCAGTTCCATCCAGAGAAAAGTGCCTCCGCTGGATTGCAGCTGTATAAAAACTTTGTGCACTGGAATCCTTGATTGCGGCGCTGATTTTTTCGTAGTGTAAATATCTATTTTTCTAACTTTTCTCTCATACCGTAGCCATGCTGCTCATACCTGCTATCGACCTGAAAGACGGTCACTGTGTCCGTCTTAAACAAGGCGACATGAACCAAGCCACTGTATTTTCCGATGATCCGGGCAAGATGGCCCTGCATTGGCTCGAACAAGGCGCGCGCCGTCTGCATCTGGTGGATCTGAACGGCGCTTTTGCCGGAAAACCGAAGAACGAGGCGGCTGTCAAAGCCATCATCAAATCAGTCCGGGCCTTTGCGTTAGCCCATGGTATCGACGAAATTCCGGTCCAATTGGGCGGCGGAATTCGCGATCTCGATACCATCGAGCGTTATCTCGACAACGGTCTGAGCTATATCATCATTGGTACGGCTGCCGTGAAGAATCCGGGCTTTTTGCACGATGCGTGCGGCGCTTTTCCGGGCCAGATTATCGTAGGCTTAGATGCCAAAGATGGCAAAGTGGCGACCGATGGCTGGAGCAAGTTGTCCGGTCACGAAGTCATCGATCTGGCTAAAAAATTCGAAGATTACGGCTGCAATTCGATCATTTATACCGATATCGGCCGCGACGGTATGATGGGCGGTGTCAATATTGAAGCGACCGTGAAGCTGGCGCAAAGCATGACTATTCCCGTGATTGCCTCCGGCGGCGTGCATGACATTAAGGATGTCGAAGCGCTCTGCGATGTGCAGGACGAGGGCATCGAAGGTGTTATTTGCGGTCGCTCGATTTATGAAGGCACGCTCGATTTGCGTAGCGCGCAAGAGCGTGCCGATGCACTCACCGAGTATGTTGAGATCGATGATTTGTTGGAGCAGCCTGACGCTGAGCAATCATGACCCTTGCTAAACGGATTATTCCCTGTCTCGATGTGACCAATGGTCGGGTCGTCAAGGGTGTTAATTTTACTGAGCTGCGCGATGCGGGTGATCCGGTTGAAATTGCACGTCGCTATGACGAGCAGGGTGCCGATGAGATTACGTTTCTCGACATTACGGCCTCTTCGGATAATCGCGATCTGATTCTCGATATCATCGAAGCGGTAGCGTCGCAGGTTTTCATTCCGTTGACGGTGGGCGGCGGTGTCCGCGTGGTGTCCGATGTGCGCCGGTTATTGAATGCCGGTGCGGATAAGGTCAGCATCAATACTTCGGCCGTGACCAATCCGCGCTTAGTGGCGGAGGCGGCGAGTAAGTACGGCTCGCAATGTATCGTGGTGGCGATTGATGCGAAGCAGACTGCGCCGGGAAAATGGGAAGTATTTACCCATGGCGGTCGGAATGCGACCGGACTTGATGCGATTGAATGGGCGGTCATGATGGAGCGGCTGGGCGCCGGTGAAATCCTGCTCACCAGCATGGATCGCGATGGTACTAAAGTCGGCTTCGATCTGGCATTGACAAGCCATGTTTCCAATGCGGTGACCATCCCGGTGATTGCTTCGGGCGGCGTGGGCAGTCTGCAAGATCTGGCAGATGGCATCAAAATCGGACGTGCTGACGCGGTATTGGCGGCGAGCATTTTCCATTATGGGCAACATACAGTGCAAGAAGCGAAGCGCTTTATGGCTGCACAACAGATTCCGATGAGGCTGGCATGAGCGCGACCTGGTTAAATAAAGTGAGGTGGGATGAGCACGGTCTGGTGCCGGTCATTGCACAGGAAGTCAATTCTGGCGACGTGCTGATGTTTGCGTGGATGAATCGTGACGCGCTCGCCAAAACCGTCGCCCTTGGTGAGGCGGTGTACTGGAGTCGTTCGCGCAAGAAGCTCTGGCATAAAGGCGAAGAGTCCGGGCATGTGCAAAAGGTGCATGACATTCGTCTCGATTGCGACGAAGACGTGGTGCTATTGCGGGTTGAGCAAGCCGGTGGTATTGCCTGCCATACCGGGCGTCACTCCTGTTTCTTTCAAAAATTTGAAGGGTCGGAAAAAAGCGGCGTCTGGAATGCCGTTGAGCCGGTTCTGAAAAATCCCGACACTATCTATAAATGAACAACGAATGAACAACGAGTCTGCATCATGAGTGAAACATTAAGACGGTTAGCCGAGGTCATTGAATCGCGGAAGTTGATCAACGGCGGTGACCCTGAGAAATCGTATGTTGCGCGTTTGTTTTCCAAGGGCGACGATGCGATTTTGAAAAAAATCGGTGAAGAAGCAACTGAAACGGTCATGGCGGCCAAGGATGCGCGGGTGGACGGTGACAAGTCGCATGTTTTATATGAATGCGCCGATCTTTGGTTTCATTCGTTGATCATGCTGGCGCAGTTTGATTTGACGCCGCAAGATGTGCTCGATGAGCTGGCGCGCCGCGAGGGCTTGTCTGGGATAGAAGAGAAGGCGCATCGAAAACTGGTCGCGCGTGAAGTGCAGGAAGCGCAGCAAGAAGCGAATCCATTTAAAAAATGAGGTTGCTTGCCTTAGTTGTATTAAAGCTATGTACTCTGTGGAGATAAATTTGGAGAACTGTATTTTTTGCAAGATCGCTACAAAACAGATCCCATCTAAGCTGATTTATGAAGATGACGATTTGGTGGCTTTCCATGATCACAATCCTGCCGCACCGGTCCATTTCTTGATTATTCCGAAGCAGCATATTGAAACCTTGGCAGATTGCGGCGAACAGCATGCGATGTTGCTCAGTAAAATGATGTTGTTGGTGCCGAAACTGGCGCAAGAACATGGTTGCGGTTATCAGATGGATGCCAATGGTCAGGCTAGTGGCGGTTTCAAGACCTTATTCAACACCGGTCCTGATGCACGCCAAGAGGTATATCATTTACATGTGCATGTAATCGGTGGACCACGGCCCTGGAAAGGGCAACACGCTTTGGCGTGATATAAAACGTCAGGTAACAAATAACACATAAAGACCGCATCAAATCAGACAGCATTGTCTGCAAATGGTGTGATTAGATTTCGGACATTTCCGTCCGGCAAGGAGAAAATATGGGTTCGTTCAGTATTTGGCACTGGTTGATCGTGCTGGTCATCGTGATGTTGGTATTCGGTACCAAAAAAATAGGCAATATGGGCGCTGATCTTGGCAAGGCTGTTAAAGGCTTTAAAGATGGTGTTAAAGGCGAAGAAGAGAAAGCAACTGAAGCCGCAGAAACTACGAAGGCCGCTAGTGCCGCCACTAAGCCTACCATCGACGTTGTCGCCAAAGAACAGGATAAAACCGGTCACTAAGTCAGCATCTCCGGCAGAGTTTGATGCTGCCGGTGTGTGGCTTGGCGTGATCGGTACTACTGCATGATTGATATTGGCCTTACTAAACTCGTCGTCATTGGTGTCGTTGCCCTGGTTGTGATCGGACCGGAAAAATTGCCAACCGTTGCCCGCATGGCGGGCTCGTTGTTTGGCCGCGCGCAACGGTATATCAATGAGGTCAAATCCGAGGTCAGTCGCGAGATTGAAATCGAAGAGCTGCGCAAGATGCAGCAAGACGTCAAAGAGGCCGCCAGCAGCTTTGAAAACAGCATCTCTCGCAGTATTTCAGAGACGCAGGATTCGCTGCATGCGGCTTGGGATGATAATCTGATCGAGAACCCCGGCGACAGTGTTGTGATGACGGGTAATGTCGCGCAGTTGGCGATCAAGGCTAAAAATTTCCGTAAGAAAAAACTGGCTAAAAACAGCGCGATTCCTGCCTGGTATAAAAACCAAAGCGGTCGCAGAGTGCGTGTGATGTCAGGTGCCGCAAGGGTTGCCAAGTATCGTCCGGCCAGCGCAACGAAACATTCCGGCTCCTTTTACGCATGAGCCAGGTTCAATATATACGGCATGTTATCGGCACCGTTGGCGGCCCCCTTGGCGGCTATCCATCGCGCCTATCCCGTGTAGGCAAGCAGGCTAGTCTGCAAACAAATGTTGTAGCTATCCATGACTGAAGAACAAAAAACCAGCCCCATCGAAGAAACCTTTATCTCGCATCTGGTAGAGCTGCGCAATCGCATCATGAAAGCGTCGATCGCGATTATTGTGGTCTTTCTGTGTCTGATGCCGTGGGCGGCAAATATCTACGATTTCTTAGCGGCGCCAATGATTGCGGCCTTGCCTGTCGGCAGCAAAATGATTGCTACCGGGGTAATTACACCGTTTCTGATTCCGGTCAAGGTGACCTTGCTGGTGGCGTTCGTGATTGCGTTGCCGTGGGTGTTGTATCAGTTGTGGGCATTTATTGCGCCGGGGCTGTACACCCATGAAAAGAAGTTGATTGCACCGTTGGTGATTTCGTCGTCGGCCTTATTTATTACCGGGGTGGCATTCTGTTATTTCCTCGTATTTAAGGTGATTTTTCACTTTATCAATAACTTTGCACCAAAATCCATTTCAGTGGCCCCGGACATCGATAGCTACTTTGATTTTGTCATGACCATGTTTATTGCTTTCGGCATGACTTTTGAGGTACCGATTGTCGTGATTGTATTGGTCCGTATGGGTCTGGTGTCGCTGGAGAAGCTCAAGGCGATCCGACCGTACGTCATCGTTGGGGCATTCGTCATCGCGGCAATTGTTACGCCGCCGGACATCATGAGTCAGTTGTTGTTGGCCGTGCCGCTGTGCGTGTTGTACGAAGTCGGTTTGCTGGTCGCGCCCTTGTTTGTCAAGGCGACTCAGGCACCTAAGGATGCAGAAGAAACGATTTGATGACTTACTGACTTACACAAAAACTAACGGGCTTATGATCAACGATCTAAGCCCGTTTAACGTTCTGAACCCAACGCTTCATGACACCGGCGTATTGATTTGCCTGAGCCAATTGACCAGTGCATAGGCATCCTTGAAGCTGGCGATCAATTCTTCCTCCAATTCCTCTCCAAGCATGTTCTGCAATGGCTGTTCCTTGCGGACCAGAAAACTTTTTAATCGGATGTATTCGATATGTGGCGAGTCGGCATCAAAACCTTTTGGCGGGCGTACCAGTTGCTCACCGATTTGAAGGCTGCCGTAGCTTGTCACTAGTTTTTTGTTCTTGAGTAACTTACTAAAGCCAGTGTCGTCGGTGACGATTTGATCACGGATGGCCCGCAATCGGTAAGCTGGCGGAATATATTCGCCAGCTGCAATCCGTAGCATGCCGTCGGCATTGATATGGAAATAATACATAGGGCCACCGCCTTGACTCGGGCGCTTGAGGCCGCTGGCCGTGATCGCAGCAGAAAAGGTGGTTTTGTAAGGATTTTTATCGTGCGAAAAGCGCATATCGCGGTTAATCCTGAAGAGCGCTTTTTTAGGATTACAGGCAGTGACTGCCGGATCGAATTGACTGATTTTGGCGATCAGACGAATCACTAACTCAAGAAATTCGATGCGCAAAATATCGTAACGCGGCTTGTTCATCACAAACCATGCACGGTTATTGTTTTCGGATAATTCTGCCAGGTACTGGGTCAAGTCGCGGACATGCATTGTTACTTTCAATTTGGGATCTACGAGAGCATTCTCGTCAGTCCTATTATTCTTGTTCTGGTTGCTTGATGAACGGGCGCTTACCGATAATCAGATCAATCAATATATGTTTGGTTTTGCGTATGACCGCGACTTTTACTTTACTGCCAGGTGCAAATTTGGCCACCACGTTGAGTAAGTCAGTAGGGTCGGCAACAGTGCTGTCGTTAATGGCCACGAGTATATCTCCCGGCTTTAAACCGGCTTTATCGGCAGGACCATTCCTTAGTACGCCGGCAATAATCGCTCCCGTCTTTTGCGTCAGACCAAAGCTCTCCGCTAGTTCGGGCGTGATTTCCTGTGGTTCGACGCCGATATAGCCGCGTACCACGCTGCCGGTATTGATGATCGATTCCATCACGGTTTTAGCGGTGGAGACAGGAATGGCAAAACCGATCCCAAGCGAGCCGCCGGTGCGGGAATAAATCGCGGTGTTGATGCCGAGCAGATTGCCGTTAGTGTCAATGAGTGCACCGCCTGAGTTACCCGGATTGATGGCGGCGTCAGTTTGAATAAAATTCTCGAATGCATTGATGCCGAGATGGCTGCGGCCAAGAGCGGAAATAATACCCATGGTGACCGTCTGTCCCACCCCAAAAGGATTGCCGATCGCCAGTACGACGTCGCCAACGCTGGCTTGATCAACGTGACCGAACGTGATCGCCGGTAAGTCAGGCAGATCGATCTTGATGACAGCCAGATCGGTGTCGGGGTCTGCGCCAACCACTTTCGCTGAGGCTTTACGCCCATCAGCGAGCGCGACTTCAATTTCGTCAGCCGCTTCGACGACGTGATTGTTGGTCAAAATATAGCCTTGCGAGCTGACAATCACGCCGGAGCCCAAGCTAGATTGCTTTTCTTCCGGTTCGCCGGAACGATCACCAAAGTATTTCTTGAACAAGGGATCTTGCATGAACGGATTGGTGGACGGTTTTGCCTCTTTACTGGTAAAGATATTGACCACCGACGGCATCGCCCGCTTCGAGGCATCACGATACGAAGCCTGTGGGCCAATGCCAGAGGGGGCTTCTTGTATCGGCACTTTGGACGCTGCAATATGCAGGCGTGTGTTGCCGACTAACGCGCCGCTTAACCATTCCGGTTTCAGGGTCGTTACAATAAACCAAATCGCTAAACCGATAGTTACGGTTTGCGCAAACAATAGCCAGAAACGTCGCATATAAAGAGGTAGAAATGGAACAAACATTGGTGGAAAAAAAGTCGCTGTATAAGTCAGTGAGCCGGGCGCAACTTGCAGATTATCTGGCAGAAATACTCAACATTAAACAATACCGTGATTATTGCCCAAATGGCCTACAGGTGGAAGGACGCACTGAAATCTCATCCTTAGTTACCGGTGTTACCGCGAGTCAGGCTTTGCTTGAAGCTGCGGTTGAGGCAGGGGCGGATGCGATACTCGTGCATCACGGTTATTTCTGGCGCGGTGAAGATGCGCGGGTGATTGGACCTAAACACAATAGACTGAAATTGCTGTTGACGCACGACATTAATCTATTTGCCTATCATTTGCCGTTAGATGGACATGCGGAGTTAGGTAATAACGCGCAATTAGGGCAGAAGCTTGGATTGATTGCGCAAGGGCGATTCGGTGAGGATAGTCTTGGCTGGTTGGGTGTTGTCGGCGATACGGCGGTGAGAACGGTAGGTGAATTGGCACAATTGATTGAGACCAGGCTGCGGCGTCCACCGACTCTGATCGGTGACCCTGCCCAACCATTGGGCCAGATAGGCTGGTGTACGGGCGCAGCACAGAATTATTTGGGTGAGGCCATTGCAGCCGGAGCAAGCGCCTACATCAGCGGTGAAATTTCAGAGCCTACGGTGCATTTAGCGCGCGAATCTGGCGTCGCCTATTTAGCGGCGGGACATCACGCGACCGAACGTTACGGTGTGCAAGCATTGGGCCGCCATCTGGCTGAGCGCTTCGGCATACAACATCGCTTCATCGATATAGATAATCCTGTTTGATCATTGCGTGTGAGGTTGATATGCAAAATTCTGTTGCAACGGTCCGTATTGATAAATGGCTATGGGCGGCACGGTTTTTCAAAACCCGTTCACTCGCTACTGAGGCGGTGGTGACGGGGAAGGTCAGTCTCAATGGCGAGCGGGTCAAGCCTGCACACAATGTCAAAGTTGGCGATACGCTGGAGATCAACAATGGTGCCAATGCATGGGAGGTGGTCGTGCAGCGGCTCGCCGATGTACGTGGATCAGCTGTTGTTGCGCAGACGCTGTATCAGGAAACTGAGCAAAGTATCGGCAAACGCATGGCTGTTGCCGAAGATAGAAAATACTTTCATGAACCGACCATGATGATCAGAGGGCGCCCAACTAAGCGCGATCGTCGATTGCTGGATAAAAATCAATCGTAAAAGTGGGGTAATACAAGGGCGGTTAAGTAAAGACCGCATAACTATTCAGACTGCGCTAACTTGCTCATAAGCATCATTCGCTATAAATCTCAATCAAAAATCGCTGATATTCATAGTATTTATTGCCTAAGACATTTCCTATATGGTTTTTATGATGCATAATAGTACGATCGTTCGCATTATTTCATCGCCATGTTTTATTTAAGTTGTGACTAAAAGATAGGATTACTGTGGCACATTTAATCAGCGGGACACCGGCCAAATTCATGCGCAAAGGCGAACTGACGCGTGCGGCGATTCTGGATGTTGCGCTCGCGCTCGCCAGTCGTGATGGCTTGGAAGGATTGACGATAGGCCTGCTGGCTGAAAAGATGAGCATGAGCAAATCTGGCGTTTTTGCGCATTTCGGTTCGCGTGAAGATTTGCAGTTAGAAGTTGTCAAGCTGTACCACCGGCATTTCGAGCATGAAGTATTTTATCCTAGCATCAAAGAGGCGCGCGGCCTGCCTCGTTTGCGCGGCATGTTTGCGCGTTGGGTGAAGCAGGTCACGATTGAAATTTCGTCCGGCTGTATCTATATTAGCGGCGCGGTTGAATACGATGATCGCCCCGGTGAGTTGCGCGATCAGTTGGTGTCGATGGTGCAGACTTGGCAGGAAGCCTTGCAGCGCTGCGTGTTGCAAGCAATCGAAGAGGATCATTTACATCCCGATACTGATGCCCAACAACTAGTGTATGAAATGTACGGACTGATTTTAGGTCTGCATCACGATGCGCGATTTCTCAAAAAAGCCGGAAGCGAAGCGCGTGCACAAAAAGGATTTGATCGTCTGATCCAAAGCTGCCAATCCAATTCGTCTGAGCAACACACGGACGCTGGCAAAAAAACTTCACCATTACATCAAACTTCTACTGTCCATAAGACAGTCTGACAATACCTATCATCAGGAGAAAATTATGGGTCAATACATTGCGCCACTGCGGGATATGCAATTCGTTATGCACGAGTTGTTGCATGTCGAAGATGAACTGAAACAATTGCCGAAGCATGCCGATATCGATGCGGACATTATCAATCAGGTGCTGGAAGAGGGCGGTAAATTTACCTCTCAGGTATTGTTTCCGTTGAACCATTCCGGGGACCGCGAAGGCTGCCATCACGACAAAGAATCCAAGAGCGTGACTACCCCTAAAGGCTTCAAAGAAGCTTACAAGCAATACGTCCAAGCCGGTTGGCCTGCGCTTTCTTGTTCGCCAGAATTCGGCGGTCAGGGCTTGCCGTTGGTGATGAATAATGCGTTCTACGAGATGATGAATTCGGCCAATCAAGCCTGGACCATGTATCCCGGTTTGTCGCACGGCGCGTATGAATGCCTGCTTGAGCACGGTACGCCAGAGCAAAAGGCCATGTATTTGCCGAAGCTGGTGTCGGGTGAGTGGACCGGTACGATGTGCTTGACCGAATCGCATTGCGGTACTGATCTGGGGCTGCTGCGCTCCAAGGCTGAGCCGCAGGCTGACGGTTCTTATCTGATTACTGGCAGCAAGATATTTATCTCCGCCGGTGAGCATGACATGGCCGACAATATTTTGCATCTGGTGCTGGCACGTTTGCCCGACGCGCCGCAAGGATCAAAAGGTATTTCGTTATTTTTAGTGCCGAAGTTTCTGCCGAATGCTGACGGTTCGCTGGGCGCGCGCAATCCGATTACGTGCGGCGCGATTGAAGAAAAAATGGGCATTCACGGCAATTCCACCTGCCAGATGAATCTCGACGGCGCGACCGGCTGGATTATCGGCGGGCCGCACAAAGGCTTGAATGCCATGTTTGTATTCATGAATGCTGCGCGTCTGGGCGTTGGGATGCAAGGGCTGGGCCTGACTGAAGTTGCCTATCAAAATGCCTTGGTGTATGCCAAAGACCGGATTCAAATGCGCAGTCTGTCAGGCATCAAAGCGCCAGATAAAGCCGCCGATCCGATCATTGTCCACCCCGATGTACGACGCATGCTGTTGACCGCAAAAGCCTTTGCCGAAGGCGGTCGCGCATTCTGTACTTACCTCGCCTTGCAAATCGACAAAGAACTCAATCATCCGGACGAAACAGTGCGCAAGGATGCCGCTGACGAAGTCGCGTTGCTCACACCAGTGGTCAAAGCCTTCATCACCGACAACGCCTGGATTGCGACCTCAGAGTGTATGCAAGTCTACGGCGGCCATGGTTTTATCGCCGAATGGGGCATGGAGCAATACGTGCGCGATGCGCGTATCAACATGATTTACGAAGGCACCAATACGATCCAGTCATTGGATTTGCTGGGCCGCAAAGTCTTGATGGATAACGGTGCCAAGCTCAAGAAATTCGGTGCCAAGATACAGGCCTTCGTTGAAGAGAATGGCACTGACGAAGCATTGTCAGAGTTCATTACGCCGCTGGCGGACTTAGGCGATAAGGTCACCAAATTGACGATGGAAATCGGTATGAAATCGTTCCAGAATCCAGATGAAGCCGGTGCTGCTGCGGTGCCGTATCTGCGTGTGGTCGGGCATTTGGTGTACTCCTATTTCTTTGCGCAAATGGCAAAGATTGCGTTGGAAAAGCAGGGTAGTGGGGACAAGTTTTATGAAGCAAAACTGGCGACAGTGCGTTTTTACTTTGCTCGTCTGTTACCAGAAACAGCGATGCTGATTCGTCAGGCGCGTTCCGGCTCGGCCAGCCTGATGGCATTAGACGCCGACCTGTTTTAAATAGGGATGCACAGCAGAACCACGTTTCTGCTGTGTATTTTTCGTTGCAGGATTTGTTCAATAATGTATTAAACAAGGAGACAACAGTGTCCAATTTTATCGTAAAAAAAGTCGCCGTTTTAGGTGCCGGTGTGATGGGTGCGCAAATCGCCGCACACTGCCTGAATGCGAAGGTTCCGGTCATTCTGTTTGACTTGCCAGCCAAAGAAGGTCCGAAGAACGGCATCGTCTTGCGCGCCATCGAGAACCTGAAAAAACTCAGCCCGGCACCGCTAGGCAACAAGGATGATGCTGCGCTGATCGAAGTTGGCAATTACGAAGACGATATCGCCAGGTTGGCTGAGTGTGATTTGATCATCGAAGCGATTGCCGAGCGCATGGACTGGAAGCATGATCTGTACAAAAAAGTCGCGCCTCATATCGCGCCGAACGCGATTTTTGCGTCCAATACTTCAGGCTTGTCGATCACAGGCTTGTCGGAAGGTTTTGACGCTGAATTGAAGGAGCGTTTTTGCGGCGTGCATTTCTTCAATCCGCCGCGCTACATGCATTTGGTCGAGCTCATTCCTACGGCCTGCACCAAGCCGGAAATTCTCGATCAGCTAGAAGGATTTTTGGCGACGACCCTGGGTAAAGGCGTTGTACGCGCGAAAGATACGCCTAACTTCATCGCCAATCGGGTTGGTGTATTCGGTATTCTTTCCACTGCGCATCAGGCTGAAAAATTCGGCTTGTCGGTAGACGTTGTCGATGACTTGACCGGTGCCAAATTAGGCCGCGCCAAGTCGGGTACTTTCCGTACCGCTGACGTGGTCGGACTCGACACGATGGGCCATGTCATCAAGACCATGCAAGATAGTCTGAAAGATGATCCTTTCCACGGCGTGTACGCGACACCGCCACTGCTGGCCAAGTTGATTGCGCAAGGTGCGCTCGGCCAAAAATCGGGCGCTGGTTTCTACAAAAAAGTCGGCAAAGATATTTTGCGTGTCGATGCGGCTACCGGTGATTATGTCGCCGGTGGTGGCAAGACCGATGATTTGGTTGCCCGGATTCTGAAAGAGAAAGATCCCGTCAAGCGTATGAAAACGTTGCGCGAATCAAGCAACCCGCAAGCACAATTTTTGTGGTCGATTTTCCGCGATGGCTTCCATTACATCGCCATCCATCTGGAGTCGATTGCCGACAACGCACGTGATATCGATTTTGCGATGCGTTGGGGTTTTGGCTGGAGTGTCGGCCCGTTCGAAATCTGGCAAGCCGCTGGCTGGCAACAAATTGCCGTGTGGGTCAAAGAAGATATCGATGCCGGTAAAGCGTTGTGCAATGCACCGTTGCCACCATGGGTATTCGATGGCCGCACCGGCGTGCACGGTGCTGACGGATCGTATTCGCCGGCTAAAAATACTAGCGTGGCGCGTTCCGATCTGGCGGTATATCAACGTCAGGTATTCCGCGCACCATTGGTCGGCGAAGGCGTTGCTGACGGCGCCAATGCCGGAACCACCGTATTTGAAGATGAATCAGTCCGTCTCTGGCATCAAGATGACGACGTTCTGATTATCTCGTTTAAAACCAAGATGCACGTCATCGGCCCCGGCGTGATTGCTGGCCTGAACATGGCGATCGCTGAGGCCGAAAAGAACTTCAAAGGCTTAGTTTTGTGGCACGCGGATGCAGCCAACGGCGGCGCATTCTCGGCCGGTGCGGATTTGCAATCGATGCTGCCGCTATTCATGTCAGGCGGCGTCAAAGCGATTGAGCCGATGGTCGCGCAATTGCAGCAAGCGTTCATGGGCCTCAAATATGCGAGCGTGCCAGTCGTGGCTGCTGTGGCCGGTCTGGCTTTGGGCGGTGGTTGCGAGCTGATGCTGCATGCGGCCAAGCGTGTCGCGGCAATTGAATCGTATATCGGTCTGGTCGAAGTTGGTGTTGGTTTGATCCCGGCCGGTGGCGGTTTGAAAGAAGCGGCAATGCGTGCTGCGCATGACGCTAGTGGTAACGACATTTTGCAATTCCTCAAATCTTCGTTCCTCAATGCGGCGACTGCGAATGTCTCGAAATCGGCGCTGGAAGCGAAGAAGATGGGCTATCTGAAAGCCAGCGATGTCATCGTCTTTAATGCCTATGAATTGCTACACGTAGCCAAGGTTGAGGCGCGGGCGATGTTCGATGCAGGTTATCGTCCGCCATTGAAAGCGTTGATTCCGGTAGTTGGCCGTGGCGGTATTGCGACCATCATGGCGCAACTGGTGAATATGCGCGACGGGGGTTTTATCTCTGCGCATGACTACAAACTCGGTTGCATGATTGCTGAAATCGTCTGCGGTGGTGATATCGAAGAGGGCAGTGTCGTCAATGAACAATGGTTGTTGGACCTGGAGCGCAAGGCTTTCATGGAATTGCTGAGTCATCCAAAAACCCAGGAACGCATCATGGGCATGATGCAAACCGGCAAGCCGGTCCGCAACTAATAAGGGAGATTTAAATGAGTAAACAACTTCAAGAAGCGTACATCGTTGCCGCCACCCGTACCCCCATCGGCAAAGCGCCGCGCGGCATGTTTAAGAACACGCGTCCAGACGATTTATTAGTACGCGTGCTGCAATCAGCGCTGGCGCAAGTACCTGATCTGGACCCGAAATTGATCGAAGATGCGATCATCGGTTGTTCGTTCCCAGAGGGTGCGCAAGGCCTGAACATGGCACGTAACGGCATTCTGCTGGCAGGCTTGCCGAATACTATCGGTGGGGTCACCGTGAATCGTTATTGCGCTTCCGGCATCACCGCCATTGCGATGGCGGCGGACCGGATTCGCGTCGGTCAGGCTGACGTCATGATCGCAGGCGGTGCTGAATCGATGTCGATGGTACCGATGATGGGTTTCCATCCGTCGGTCAATATGAACGTCTTCAAGGATGAAAATATCGGCATGGCCTACGGCATGGGTCTGACGGCTGAAAACGTTGCCAAGCAATGGAAAGTCTCGCGTGAATCGCAGGATGAATTTGCCTTGCTGTCGCATCAAAAAGCGATTGCCGCGCAACTGGCTGGCGAGTTTGATGACGAGACTACCTCGGTGGATATCATCGAACGTTTTCCTAATCTGGCGACCGGTCAAATCGATATTAAGACTCGCACAGTGAGCCGTGATGAAGGTGCGCGTGCGGAATCGACGTTGGCTGCGCTGGCTAAACTCAAGCCAGTATTTTCACCAAAAGGCAGTGTGACCGCTGGTAACAGCTCACAAACCTCGGATGGCGCTGGTGCATTGATTCTAGTGAGCGAAAAAATTCTGAAGCAATTCAACCTGACGCCGTTGGCACGTTTCGCCTCTTTTGCGGTGCGTGGCGTACCGCCGGAAATCATGGGAATCGGTCCGAAAGAAGCGATCCCTGCGGCGTTGCGCGCTGCTGGCATCACGCAAGATCAACTGGACTGGATCGAGCTCAACGAAGCGTTTGCTGCGCAGGCATTGGCAGTGATGCAGGATCTCGGTCTGGACCCTTCCAAGGTCAATCCGATGGGCGGCGCGATTGCGTTGGGCCACCCATTGGGCGCGACTGGCGCGATCCGTGCAGCCACTACCATTCATGCGATGCGTCGCAAGAATTTGAAGTACGGCATGGTGACGATGTGCGTTGGTACTGGTATGGGCGCAGCAGGTATTTTTGAGCGCATGTAATCTATTTCATAACATCGTGACACTCAAAAAGCCGTACCGCGATTGCAGTACGGTTTTTTTACAGGAGGAAAAAATGGATATTTTAATTAGCAAGGAAAGTGGCGTATTAACGATCGCGTTTAATCGTCTGGATAAGAAAAATGCGCTCACAGCGGCGATGTACCAAACCATGTCTGATGCCTTAAAAGAGGCCGAAGACGATGCGGCGGTGCGGGTGATTTTATTTGTCGGAAAACCGCAAATTTTTAGCGCTGGCAACGACATCGAAGACTTTTTAATAAATCCGCCGAACAGCCAGAGTAGCCCGGTATTTCAGTTTCTGTGGCAGATCAGTCATGCCAGCAAACCGTTAATAGCCGCAGTGGCAGGCGCTGCGGTGGGTATCGGCACGACCTTGCTGTTACATTGCGATTTAGTCTATGCAGCAGAAGACGCACGATTTTCGATGCCGTTCACGCAGCTTGGCGTTTGTCCGGAAGCTGCATCGAGTTTGTTATTGCCGCAACTCGCCGGCTATCAACGTGCGGCTGAAAAACTTTTGCTGGGTGAAGCGTTCGATGCAACCGAAGCGCAGGCGATGGGGTTGGTCAATAAAATCTTGCCAGCCGATCAGTTGCTGGCATTTGCGCAGGGTCAGGCGGCTAAATTGGTTGCTTTGCCTGCTAGCTCGATTCGTATTACCAAACAGTTGATGAAAGGCCCGCAGATAGCTTTGGTAGAGGCGCAAATGGCAAAGGAAATTCAGCATTTCGGGACTATGCTCAATGCGCCGGAAGCGAAGGAGGCGTTTACGGCTTTCGTTGAAAAACGCAGGCCGAATTTTAGTCAGTTTTCCTGATTACTCACGGCAAAATCTTATCCGAATCAGCATAAAAAAAACCCGACTTTATGTCGGGTTTTTTATGCGGACCTGAGATGATAATTGATTACATTTTTGCTTTAACATCTTGCGCTGCGTCTTGCACTTTCTCGCCGCCTGTTTGAACATCCTTGCCCATACCTGCGAAGGTGTTACAAGCTGACAGGATACCGAACATACCGATTACTGCTGCGATAGAAATGATTTTCTTGATCATAGTGGACTCCTGATGCTGTTGAGAAAAAACTGCAATGCTATTGCAAATTGATTGTATTTATTTTGTGCCTAATCATCATCTGATGAGAGAAGTCACGCAACAGAGTAAGCGTTCGCAAAGAAAGTGTCTATCATCGGTGGAAATTTTGTTGTTCTTCAACAAATATAAAAAATTTGTCGCAAATTGTGCTTGTCAATTACAGGCCTGTCTCGTGCAACTGCCGAAGTAATCCACCAATACCGTCCCATAAAATCTGCACGCCAATACAGAGCAAAATAAACGAGTACATACGCAGCATCACCGTTGTGCCGGTGTCGCCAAGCAGGCGCACTAATACGCCAGCGAAGCGGTTACTGAAATACACGGTGGCTGCTGCCAGCGCCAATGCGACAACCGCAGCAACCAATGTAATGACGATAGGGACGTCAGGAATTCTGAGTCCGGCTCCCAAAGTAATTGCCACCGAAATGGATCCAGGCCCGACCGTGAACGGAAAGGTAAGCGGATAGAACGCTTTTGCGGAAGCGAGTTCTTTGGTCCATAACGATCCGGGAATGGCCTCGACTTTTGGCGCTTCTTCCATATCCAGCAGTTTCCATGCAGTGGCGATCACTAACAGGCCACCTGCGACTTTGACGACCGGTAATGAGATGCCGAAAAAGGCGAGTACATGCGTACCGATGAACATACCGGCGATGAGTAAGATAAAGGTGTTGACGGCAACCCGCCAGGCTAGCGCATTGCGAGTAGTGTCCGATGCTCCGGCGGTCAGCGAGTGAAAAATCGGCGCGTTGCCAGGCGGATTCATGATCGGCAATAGCGCCGCGAGCACGAAAAAAACGGTTTTGAGAAAAGCTAGTAGGTGGAGTTGCATGGATGTCTGGAGTGCCTTTTTGGGTCAGCTCTAGTAGTCTGTCGGACTTGCGGAATCGAAGCGAAAAATGTGCCGGGCGAGGGCAGATTTTGCCGGATTCGCAGCGCCAATAGCGAGCTATTGGTCAAGAAGCTGGTGAAATATGGGCCGTCCAGCACATTTTGTAGCCGATTACCCGTAAGTCCGACAGGCTGCCAGGCTGTAAATAATGATTCAGGAGCAGATTCTAGACTGCGCACGGTGTTAGCTGGAAAAATACTTACGTCATAATTTGATAGTGGTTTTTTGGTTCATTTCATGGGCTGAAATGCATGGAAATAGCCGTAGATCGGATCGCAATCGCAGAGACGAATTGGTGTAAATAAATACCGCTAGCATCTCCGCAGCCGACCTGCACTGAGGTAGAATGCCGCCTGAAGTAAGCCAGACAGCCGCTGGTCGTGTAGTGCAAGCTACATGGCGGGAGGAAGGTCCGGACTCCATAGAGCAGGGTGACGGTTAACGGCCGTCCGCCGTGAGGCGAGGAATAGGGCCACAGAGACGAGCGTATTAAGTTACGGTGAAACGCGGTAACCTCCACCCGGAGCAATTCCAAATAGGCACGCGTTGATGTTGCTCGCGGAGCGTGCGGGTAGGAAGCTTGAGCGCTGGAGTAATCCAGCGCCTAGAGGAATGGTTGTCATAACGAGCGGGCGCAAGTCTTATCGTCGTAACAGAATCCGGCCTATCGGCTTACTTCACTTTTTCTAAGCTATGTCGTCTGGCATGGCTTTCAATCATTTTCGGATGATTTTTCTTATGCGCTCAACGCGCATTTTTTTTCACATGATTTCCTTGAATCCAGTTTTGAGATGCTCGCGTATATAACTCCGCAAGCTCGAAAAAATCTCTTTCTAAGGAAACTATCATGCGCAAATTAAGCTATGTAATCACACTCTCTGCAGCGTTGCTGGCCGCCAATGTAGCCTTCGCTGAAAACACGGTCATGGTTGGTGGACAAAGTATGTTGCCAAGCAAGGACATCATCGACAATGCGGTAAATTCAGCCGATCACACCACGCTGGTGGCGGCGGTAAAGGCGGCTGGACTGGTTGATACGCTCAAAGGAAAAGGCCCTTTTACCGTTTTTGCGCCAACGAATGCTGCATTCGGCAAGCTGCCAGCAGGCACTGTCGAGACGCTGGTAAAGCCAGAAAATAAAGCGACGTTGACCAAGATTTTGACGTACCACGTTGTGCCAGGTAAATATGACTTTGCTGCACTTTCAAGCGCGATCAAAAAAGGTGGCGGTATGGCGCAATTGGCAACAGCTAGCGGCGGTAAATTAACCTTTAAACAAAATGGTATGCACAATATTGATGTGATTGATGATGGCGGCAATGTAGCCAGTATCAGCACCTATGATGTATATCAATCGAATGGCGTGATTAATGTTATTGATACAGTGTTGATGCCGAAATAATGTGGGCTGATGGATAGTCAGCTACGCAGGTGACTTTAATTAAGGGCGATACTCTTCGGGTATCGCCCTTTTTGTTTTCGGCGCAGAGTATTCTTGGTGCATGGCGAGGCAGTGGGATTACATGACGTTTACGTTAACGTCAATTCTTGCTATTCTGCCGCAAACGCAAAAAACATAGCGTTCGCGGGCGGTTACAGAGTTATTGCGCCAAAGAAAACTACTTCACCAAGGAGACGCACCACCATGAATTTTGAACTTTCCGAAGAGCAGCGTGCGTTTCAGCAAAGCGCACGCGATTTTTCCATGGGCGAACTGGCCCCGCAAGCGGCGCGCTGGGATGCTGAAGGATTTTTCCCTGTTGACGTCATTGCCAAGGCGGGCGAACTGGGATTTTGCGGGTTGTACACGCCAGAGGAGGTAGGCGGCCTGGGGCTGTCGCGGCTAGATGCAACGATTATTTTTGAGGAACTGGCGCGCGGATGCACATCAACCACGGCTTATCTGACGATACATAACATGGTGAGCTGGATGGTGGCCAATTGGGCCACGCCAGCATTCAAGCAGCAATGGTGCGAGCAGCTCGCCGCGGGCAAGAAATTGGGCTCCTATTGTCTGACCGAGCCGGGTGCAGGATCGGATGCCGCGTCGCTAAAAACCAGCGCAGTACTGGATGGCGATGTCTATGTAATTAACGGTGCCAAGGCGTTTATTTCCGGCGCTGGTGCGACGGATCTTTTGGTAGTGATGGCGCGTACTGGCGGTGACGGTGCGGGTGGCATCTCGGCGTTTGCGGTTCCGGCCAATTTGCCCGGTATCAGCTACGGCCGCAAGGAAGAAAAAATGGGTTGGAATAGCCAGCCAACCCGGACCATAAATTTTGACGGTGTACGTGTTCCTGCCGATCATTTGTTGGGGCAGGAGGGCGAGGGCTTTCGGATGGCGATGCGTGGTCTGGATGGCGGTCGTATCAATATTGCTACTTGTTCGGTCGGGACCGCGCAGGCAGCGCTGGATGCCGCACACGGTTATATGAATGAGCGCCATCAATTTAAACGACCGCTGGCGGATTTTCAGGCCTTGCAATTTAAATTGGCCGACATGCAGACGGAGTTAGTTGCGGCGCGGCAAATGGTGCGGTTGGCGGCGAGCAAGCTGGACGCTAAAGCCGCTAATGCGACGACGTATTGCGCGATGGCGAAGCGTTTTGCGACCGATATTGGCTTTCAAATTTGCAACGAGGCACTGCAAATTCATGGCGGTTACGGCTATATCCGTGAATATCCGCTGGAGCGCTATTTCCGTGATGTGCGGGTGCATCAAATTTTGGAGGGGACCAACGAAATTATGCGCGTCATTATTGCGCGCCAATTATTAAGCAGCGAATCGATTGAGGACGTGCGATGAGTCAGGTAATAGCCGATATATCGGTACAACCAGTTTTGTTTGAAGAACGGACGGCGCAAAACGGCAAGCGTATCGGTATTGCCACACTGAATTCTGAAAAAACGTTGCATGCGTTGTCGCTGGAGATGGTGGATTTGCTCGATCCGCAATTGCGGAAATGGGCATCCGATCCGCAAATTGCCATCGTCGTGTTGCAAGCCGCAGGCGAGAAAGCCTTCTGTGCCGGTGGTGATTTGCAGCATTTGTATCGCACCATGCTTGAGCACCATGCTTCGGACGATCCTGAGAATATTCTGGGTAATCCTTACGCGGGTGCATTCTTTGAGCGTGAATACCGGCTCGATTATTTGATTCATACCTACCCCAAGCCGATTCTTGCCTGGGGTCACGGCATTGTGATGGGTGGCGGCGTTGGCCTGATGTCAGGTGCCAGCCATCGCGTGGTGACTGAAAAATCACGGATAGCTATGCCGGAGATTGCCATTGGCTTATATCCAGACGTTGGAGGGACTTGGTTTTTGAACCGGATGCCGGGCCAGATTGGTTTGTTTTTGGCACTGACTGGTGCATCGATTGGCGCTGAAGATGCGATTTTTGCGAAATTGGCGGATTATCGGATTGAACAGAAAGATAAACATGCGGTGTTTGATGCGCTGTTGTCACAACCGTGGAATGGTGACGGTGATGATGTTTTGTTGACACGCTTACTCCAAGGCAATACGTGGCCGTCTTTGGTGCCATCCCCACTGAGCACGCATTTTGGATTGATTAATCAGCTTTGCAGCAAGCCAGCATTGGCAGAGATCGTCACTGCTATCGTTGCGCTCAACAGTGATGATGTCTGGTTGCAAAAAGCTGCTGCGACATTAGTTGCGGGCAGCCCCGGCTCCGCCTGCCTTTCCTATGCGCTACAACGTCGTACACGTCATTTGTCGCTGGCTGAAATTTTTCGTCTGGAATACGTCGTATCGCTGCATTGCGCGGCGCGAGCAGACTTTTCGGAGGGAGTTCGGGCGCTGATCATCGATAAAGATCGCCAGCCGAAATGGTTGCATACAACTTTGGACAGCGTTACGCGAGATTGGGTCGATGGATTTTTTGTTGGACCATGGTCGGTTAAGGATCATGTGAATCACCCGCTGGCGGATTTGAGTTGATGCATAAAACAATCTGTCATCATTCCAAGGTCGCATTGCCTAGTTGACATGTGGTGCTTGTATAGTTGATATTTGCACCACTAAGAGCGCAGTATCGTCGGTATTTGTTGTTGAGGGTGGCTGCGATCTGACTTGTACTGAAATTGCCTTGAATTTTAGCGCTCTGTCAAAGTTCCGCACTTGGCTTTCAGGGCTTATTTCTCCTTGTTAATAGGACCCGTTAGCCCTTATACTTCGAAGGTTTTAGCTTGTGCGGACTGCGACTCCTATGCATTGAGGACACTCAAATGATGCGGCGGGAATGGGATTTGAAGCGCAATTGCGCAATTGCACCGCGTCAACTGGCTCTTTTTTACGCCGGTATGTGCATCACATCACTCTTAGTCGCATCCGTGTGCACCTTGCGCGGTGCTTGGTTTGTACTGTTGTTTGCAATACTCGAAATGCTCGCCGTTGGTGTGGCATTTTTGGCATATGCAAGACATGCAACCGACCGCGAGCACATTACTGTGCAGGATCATTGCCTGTTGGTGGAATTGATACAGGCACAACATATTCGACAATACAGACTGGCATTACGTTCAATTCGGATAGTGGTGAAATCTTCTCGCAGAGAATTAATTTGTCTGGAAGCGGATGGTGTCCGGGTTGAAGTAGGCCGGTTTTTGACGGAATGGAAGCGGCGCGAATTTGTGCGGGAGTTGCAACTAGAGCTGAAGCAAGAGCTGCAACATGAAAGCGCGTTTGGTAGTTAATAAAATTATAATTTTGGGCTTTTGGGGTAATCATGAAATATGCGAAGCGCCTTATATCGTTGATGCTTGCTGCACTGTCCCTGACGGCTTTGCCGTCGTGGGCGGTGAAAGATAGCATTGGCGGTCCTGCGGTACTGCAATTGAATTTTCAGCCACCGGTGACGCAAATTGCGCAGCAGATTTACGATCTGCACACTTGGATGCTGATTATCTGTCTGGTAATTTTTATTGCAGTATTCAGCGTCATGTTTTATTCGATTCTGAAGCATCGCAAGTCCCGTGGCCATAAATCGGCCAGCTTCCACGAAAGCACAACGGTCGAAATCGCATGGACCGTGGTTCCCTTCCTGATTGTTATCGGAATGGCGTTGCCAGCTACTAAAACAGTGGTAGCAATGAAAGATACGTCCAATGCCGATCTGACGATTAAGGCGACTGGGATGCAGTGGAAGTGGGGTTACGATTACCTCAAGGGTGAAGGCGAGGGGATTTCCTTCTTGTCCAATCTGTCCACTCCGCATGAGCAAATTGTTGATCCGAGCAAAGTTAAAAACGATAACTACCTGCTTGAGGTGGATAACGAAGTTGTTGTTCCGGTTAACAAAAAAGTGCGCATTATTACTACTGCAAACGATGTCATTCACTCATGGGGAATTCCTGCGTTTGGTGTGAAACAAGATGCGATTCCGGGTTTCGTGCGCGATACTTGGTTTAAAGCTGAAAAAATCGGTACTTATCGCGGTCAGTGCGTTGAGCTGTGCGGTAAAGATCACGCATTTATGCCTATCGTTGTTAAAGTCGTCAGCGACGCTGATTACACACTATGGGTAGACGGCAAGAAGAAAGAAATGGCCGCCCAAGCGGATGATCCCAATAAAGTCTGGACCATCGACGAACTGAAAACACGTGGCGAAAAAGTCTATGTCGCCAATTGCGCAGCTTGTCATCAAGCCACTGGTAAGGGCGTCCCAGGTGCATTTCCTGCACTCGATGGTGATCCTGTCGTGAACGGTCCACGTGCTGCTCAGATTCACGTTCTGCTCGAAGGTAAAATTGACGGCGCTATGCAGATGCCGGCATGGAAGGCTGTATTGTCGGATACCGAAATTGCTGCCGTGATTACTTATACGCGTAATACATGGTCTAACAAAGCTGCAGAAAACATTGTTCAACCGGCTGAAGTGCTGGCTGCGCGTAAGTAATTGAATTAGGAGATTGAGATGAGCACAACCGCAGTCGATCACGCACACGATCATTCTCACGGCCATGATGACCACGCGCATCACCTTCCGACAGGCTGGCGTAGATGGTTATTTGCAACGAATCACAAAGATATTGGTACGTTGTATTTATGGTTTTCATTCACCATGCTGCTATCAGGCGGTGTGTTGGCGTTACTAATTCGAACTGAATTATTTCAGCCGGGCTTGCAGTTTTTCAAGCCGGAATTCTTTAATCAGCTCACCACTATGCACGGCATCATCATGGTGTTCGGCGCGATTATGCCGGCCTTTGTTGGCTTTGCTAACTGGATGATCCCGCTACAAATTGGCGCATCCGATATGGCTTTTGCCCGGATGAATAACTTCTCATTCTGGCTGATGCCGCCAGCGGCGATTTTGCTGTTGACATCGTTTCTGGTGCCGGGCGGCGCAACCGCTGCTGGTTGGACGTTGTATGCGCCGCTATCGACCCAAATGGGCCCTGGCATGGATATGGCAATTTTCGCTATCCATATCATGGGTGCCTCGTCGATCATGGGCTCTATCAATATCATCACGACTGTACTTAATATGCGTGCGCCGGGCATGACGTTGATGAAGATGCCAATGTTTTGCTGGACTTGGCTAATTACTGCCTACCTGCTGATCGCTGTGATGCCGGTGTTGGCTGGTGCAATTACGATGACCTTGACTGATCGTCATTTCGGTACTTCCTTTTTTAATGCTGCTGGTGGCGGCGATCCAGTGATGTATCAACATATATTCTGGTTCTTCGGTCATCCAGAGGTCTACATCATGATTTTGCCTGCGTTCGGTATCATTTCGCAGATCATCCCGGCATTTGCACGTAAGCAATTGTTTGGCTATGCATCGATGGTATATGCAACCGCATCAATCGCGATTCTTTCTTTCATCGTCTGGGCGCATCACATGTTCACCACTGGTATGCCAGTGACGGCACAGTTATTCTTCATGTATGCAACGTTGTTGATCGCAGTACCGACAGGCGTAAAGATATTCAACTGGATCGCGACAATGTGGCGCGGTTCGATGACTTTCGAGACACCGATGTTGTTTGCCGTTGGTTTTATTTTCGTTTTCACAATGGGTGGTTTCACCGGCCTGATTTTGGCGGTGACGCCGATTGATATCCAGATGCAGGATACGTATTACGTGGTGGCGCATTTTCACTATGTGCTGGTAGCGGGATCGTTGTTCGGCCTCTTCGGTGGTTATTACTACTGGAGTCCTAAATGGACCGGTTTCATGTACAACGAAACGCGCGGTAAGATTCATTTCTGGGCATCGCTGATCACTTTCAATATCACGTTTTTTCCGATGCATTTCCTGGGCTTAGCCGGTATGCCACGTCGTATCGCCGATTATCCTGCGCAATTCACCGATTTCAATATGTTGGCGTCGATTGGTGCGTTTGGTTTTGGACTGAGCCAAATTTACTTTTTATTCTTCGTCGTTATCCCATCCATCAAAGGCGGTGTAAAAGCTCCTGCGAAGCCATGGGAAGGCGCTGAAGGCTTGGAATGGACCGTGCCGAGTCCTGCGCCGTTCCATACATTTGAAGTGCCACCGACCGTAAAATGATAGGAAAGGCAGGCGTAAGCCTGCCAACTCACCTTATGTCCGATAGAAAAAAACCGAACAATTTACGTACTGCGTTTCTGCTGGCATCAATTGCCCTGGTATTTTTTGTAGGGATAATTGTTAATCGTGTCTGGTTTAACTGATGAGTTCACCTACGCCAAATAATGAAGGTCGTAGCTACGCGCGACAGTTGAATCGAAAAATGTTGGGCAAACTGATCGTGATTGCCGGACTGATGTTTGCTTTCGGTTATGGCCTGGTGCCGGTATATCGATCAATTTGTGCGCTTACCGGGGTCAATTTCCTGACACCACAAGACTCCACCGTAGTGGCACCTAGCAATACGCAGATCGATAAATCGAGAACGATTACCGTCGAGTTTGATGGCAATTCTCGTGGTGCCTGGCGCTTTCGGCCGACGATCAGTAGTGTGCAAGTGCATCCGGGTGAGATGACCCAAGTTATTTATGAAGTCGTCAATAAGGAAGCGCGCACCATGGATGCTCAGGCAATTCCGAGCTATGCGCCGATGGAAGCTGGAGCTTTTTTTAAAAAAGTAGAATGCTTTTGCTTCACGCAACAGACGCTAGGTCCGAATGAGGCTAAAGAGTTTCCTGTTGTGTTTTACATTGACCCGGCTATTCCTAAGAATGTGACTTCGATCTTGTTGTCTTATACTTTTTTTGAAATCACTAAACCAGTTGTAGCAAAGCCTGCTTAGTAGTCATGACCTGACTGCCAGAGTAATAGAAAATGGGTAAAGGGTAATAAATGTCGGATCTGAAGAAGGCAAGCCGCCGCAAAGTTTCATTTGGTGCGACAGTCAAAGCGGTATTGTGGGGCTTCTTCGGTGTAAGGAAAAAGAAAGATTACGAAAGCGATGCGGCAGGTTTGAATCCAGTGCATGTAGTCATTGCCGGTGTAATCGGTGCGGCAATTTTCATTGGTATATTGATCACGATTGTGAAACTGGTCGTCGCTAAATAAGCTAAAAAGAAGCTCAAAAAATTATTTAAATTGGTATCGGGAGATGGAAATGAGTTCTCAACAAGGTAATGCACCTTACTATTTTGTTCCAGGTCCATCCAAATGGCCTGTGTTAGGTGGTGCAGCGCTACTATTGACGATGTTAGGTGCTGCAGCCTGGGTAAATAGTGTTCCCTTCGGTCCGGAAGCTTGCGCGGTCGGCATTCTGGCATTACTGGTTGTACTGTACAAATGGTTCGGTGATGCTATCGGCGAATCTGAAAAAGGCTTGTATAGCCCGCGTATCGATACCTCATTTCGTTGGAGTATGAGTTGGTTCATTTTCTCCGAAGTCATGTTTTTTGCTGCATTTTTCGGTGCATTGTTCTATGCCCGCAGCGTTTCTATGCCTTGGTTGGCAGATCTTGATCACAAAATATTGTGGCCGGATTTTGCTGCACATTGGGGTAATGCTGGACCGGCTGGGACGATAGAAACATTTCGCACCATGGGACCGTTTCCGATTCCAACCATCAATACAGCATTGTTGCTAACATCTGGCGTGACATTGACGATCTCTCATCATGCATTACGTGCTGGTCATCGTGGCAAAACAGCTTTTTGGCTAGCCGCAACGATTTTGCTTGGCGCTACATTTATGTGTTTCCAAGTAGCTGAATACATGGAGGCCTATCAGGATTTCAACCTCAAGCTGACTTCCGGTATCTACGGTTCAACATTCTTTTTGTTGACGGGCTTTCATGGTTTTCACGTGACAGTCGGTGCCATCATGCTATCGGTAGTCCTATACCGTGTGTTGAAGGGGCATTTCACACCTGATAATCATTTCGCGTTTGAAGGTGCAGCGTGGTATTGGCACTTTGTTGACGTTGTCTGGCTGGGTTTGTATGTTGTTGTGTACTGGCTGTAAATCAATAATAAGCGACAATATATAAAGATAGGCCGCACTTCGGTGCGGCCTTTTTACTATTAGAATTTATTAGTGATTGCGTTTATGCAACTGTTTTTCTATGCACGCAGGTCTATGTGTTTATGTCAGATTTTAAAATCGAACTTTAGCGTATCCCAGTCGGTTGAATATAGCCAAGTTTGTAGGCAACTAATAGAAGAATGAATAGTGTCACCGAGAAGCCGACACGCAGTGCCAGAGCTTGAACGGTCCGATTGCTTTTACCTTTGTCGCGCATCAAAAAAACGAGTGCGGAGGCCAGGCTACCGATGATGAGAATGAAAGCGATGGCAACGATGATTTTCATGGAATGGCTTCAGGATGCGATGACTAGGGCGGTATTGTAATGCTGAACAGATTGAAAAGATTGAACAGATTAATATTGCCTTTCAAATTCCGATTTCGATTGATCCCATTTGTGGTGACGGTTTTGTTGATCGCCTTGGGTGTTTCTCTAGCGCAATGGCAGACCCGACGTGGTGATCAGAAACAGGTAATTGAAAATGCCATTAAGAGTCGCGGCACTGAAGTGCCAGTGCAACTCGGGACTGCTTTGCAGAATATTGACCAGATAGAGTATCGACGCGTGACCGTCCGTGGCGAGTTTTTGACGGATTGGCCAATTTATCTGGATAACCGTAGTTATAAAGGTCGGCCGGGATTTTATGTGCTGATGCCGCTTAAAATAGCGAACTCGAATAGCCATGTGCTAGTCGAACGCGGTTGGTTGCCGTTGAATCCACAAAGTAGGGCTAGTTTGTTGCCGTATCCGACGCCGGTTGGTGTGGTAGAGGTACAGGGTGTGGCGGTGCGGCATGCAGGAAGAGTCCTGCAACTTGGGCAGCCGACGGCACTTCAGCCGGGCGCAATCGTACAAAATATTGATATAGCTGCGTTGGCGGTTGCCAGCAATCTTAAACTGCAACCACTGTTGATAGAGCAAACCGGAAATAACCAGGATGGGCTCATTCGCGACTGGCCAAGCCCGTCGCTTGGAATAGAGAAGCATCGCGGTTATGAGTTCCAATGGTACGCACTGGCCGTGATGGCCTTCTTCTTTTTTGTTGTAACAGGATGTAGACATGGAATTAAAGATGCAAAAACCCCTGAGTAATCAGTCAGCATCGCAGCCAGTAGTATCGGCTGGAAAAAATCTGAAGCGTAACGGTCGCTTGAAAATGTTTGTCATCATCGCCATTTGCGCCGCGCCGATGATTGCATCGTATTTCACCTATTACGTTATCAAGCCGCAATCGCGTAACAATTACGGCACTTTGATCGATCCTGTGAAATTTGCAATACCTGAGCTCGGTAGCACGACATTGGATGGCATTCCAATGACACTCGATGCCTTTAAGGGCAAGTGGGTGATGCTGCAAGTCGATAGCGGCGATTGTCAGAAAGCATGCAAGGATAAGCTCTTTGAAATACGCCAGCTAAGAGCGATGCAAGGAAAAGAACGCGAGCGTATCGAGCCGGTTTGGCTGATCACGGACGATAAGCCTTTGGACAAGCAAGGTTTGCTCCCCTTTGACGGTACACACATGCTGCGCGTCAACCCGGCATTGCTGAAAGCCTGGTTGCCAACCGAGGCAGGAACCACTGCTGCTGATCATATTTATCTGATCGATCCTCGTAGCAATCTGATGATGCGTTTCCCCAAGGATGCGGATCCTTATAAAGTTAAAACCGATCTTTCAAAACTGCTGCGGGCTTCTGCCATCGGATGATGTCAAATTTACTTCAACTTGCTGCGATGGGCCTTTTGGTGGCTTTGTTAGCGCTCAGCATAGTGTGGGCTTCCAAAGACGCTAATAAATACCGCAAACTGGTCTGGGTCACTTTGTTTCTGACATTTGACCTGATCATGTTTGGCGCATTCACGCGGTTGACCGATTCTGGTCTCGGTTGCCCTGACTGGCCGGGCTGTTATGGTCATTCCAATCCGCTATTGGCGCATGCTCATATCAGCGCCGCGCAAGAGGCTATGCCAACCGGTCCTGTGACGGTGATTAAAGCGTGGATTGAAATGACGCATCGCTACTTCGCGATGGGGGTAGGGGTGCTGATCATCGGCTTGATGGTCGTCGCCTGGGTTAAGTGGCTAAAGCCGGTTGCGTCAATTAATGTAACCAATTCAGGTCAACGAGGACAGCGCGATCCACAATTTTCTCCGTGGTTTCCGACGCTATTGTTTTTAACCGTTTGCTTGCAAGGAGCATTCGGTGCCTGGACCGTGACGATGAAGTTACAGCCGATTATTGTCACCATACATTTATTACTGGGGTTGAGCTTGTTAGCGTTGCTGACGTGGTTAGCGGCACGTCAAAGTGATCATGCCCCTGTCGCTGCTGCCGGTAAGCGCCTGCTTACGCCAGCGTTGATTGCGATGTTGCTACTAGTGATGCAGATCGCGCTGGGTGGTTGGGTGAGTACTAACTACGCGGCTTTGGCTTGTAATGACTTTCCGTTTTGTCATGGCATGGTGATTCCTGACATGGATTTCCAACATGGATTCACACTATGGCGCCATCTCGGCAAAACTGCTGACGGTGAGTACTTACCGTTTCAAGCATTGACCGCTATCCATTGGACTCACCGGATGTTTGCTTTTGTCGTTATCGCTTTTATCGCTTGGCTTGCTTGTCGCGCACTGAAAATTGGAGGTCTGCGCAAAACCGGACGCTGGTTATTGATCATGATAGGTGTACAACTATTGACCGGGCTTGCGACAATATTTTTTAATTGGCCTTTGGCGATTGCCGTGGCGCATAACGGCGGTGCGGCGCTGATTCTGTTGTTGTTGGTCATGTTAAACTACAAGGCTAGACTTGCCACCGAAAAGCCGATCCTACCGGTCATGCCAGTGGCAGCAGGCAATCCAGCAAAAGCTGATCGCATCTCTTCGAATCCCTGATGGCATGACTACCATAACCACAACTCCAAATCGCATAGCCCAGTACTGGGCACTGACCAAGCCGAGAGTCACTCAATTGGCAGTATTTTGTGCCGTAATTGGTATGTTTTTGGCAACTCCGTCATTGCCGGACTGGCAACGTGTTGTTGCCGCAACTATCGGTATCTGGTTGTTGGCAGGGGCTGCTTTTGCTGTTAATTGCCTGGTAGAGCGTGAAATCGATTCGCGCATGGCGCGCACTGCGCGCAGGCCGATGGCGCGTGGCGAGATTACTGTTCCGCAAACTCTGGTGTTTTCCGGCGTTATCGGAGGTATTGGTAGCTGGGTGCTTTATAACTTTGTTAATGGGTTGACGATGTGGCTCACGTTAGCCACATTTATTGGTTATGCAGTGATTTACACGATCATACTCAAACCTGCTACGCCTCAAAACATTGTCATTGGCGGTTTGTCGGGGGCAATGCCACCCGCGTTGGGTTGGGCGGCGATTGCGAATGACGTACCGATGCAGGCATGGATATTGGTATTGATTATCTTTGTCTGGACTCCGCCGCACTTTTGGGCTTTGGCGATGTATCGGCGCGATGATTATGCTAAATCCGGTTTGCCGATGCTGCCGATTACCCATGGATTGAAATTCACTCAGTTTCATGTCTGGCTCTACACCATTGCGTTGGTTGCGACCACGATGCTGCCTTTTGCAGTGGGGATGAGTGGTTTGATTTACTTGATCAGTGCAGCTATTTTAGGTGCCATTTTTCTATGGTATGCGTGGCAAATTTACAAACATTACACAGATCTGATCGCGCGTAAAACCTTCACCTATTCGATCATTTATCTGTCGCTATTATTTGCCGCCTTGTTAGTTGATCATTATTTGAGGTTTTGAAGTTTCATCCAAACTTGTATGGAAAGTAAGCATGACACTAAACATAAAACGTTTTGTCTCTATTTCACCTCCGTTCATGCGCGCCATCGTCATTGCGATTGCGGGCTTTTCTCTGGCAGGATGCGGAGATAAGACAGCAACAAACAGTCAGGAAATGACGTTGTCCGTACACGACAGCAAGTTTATTAATACCGATGTCACGGGTCTTGGTTATGCCCGTGATTTTGCTTTAACAGATCACAATGGAAAACTGCGCACGCTGGCTGACTTTAAGGGTAAGGCGGTTGTTGTGTTTTTTGGGTTTACCCAATGCCCTGATGTTTGCCCGACCACGATGGCAGAGATGGCGAGCGTGATGAAAGAGTTGGGGCCGTTGGCTGATAAGGTTCAAGTGTTGTTCGTTACGGTTGATCCTGAGCGGGATACGCAGGCTTTGCTGGCCCAATATGTCCCTGCTTTTGATCCACGATTCCTGGGGCTGTATGGCGACCTTGCTGCAACTGAAAAAGTTACCAAGGAATTTAGGGTGTTCTATCAAAAAGTACCCGGCAAGACGCCAGGTAGCTATAGCATCGATCACACCGCTGGCAGTTACGTATTTGATCCGAGCGGGCATATACGGTTGTTTGTACGTCACGGGCAGGGGGCAGAGCCGATTGTTCATGATTTGAAGTTGTTGCTCTCCTGATCAAAAAATTTGAATAAAAAAAAGCGCCGATTAGGCGCTTTTTTTACATCGATTGGTTTCTTAAGAATAAGCTACCAATGATCCTTTCATTTTCTTCAGTGCAACCACCTCGATTTGACGAATACGCTCGGCTGACACACCAAATTCTTTTGCGAGTTCATGTAGTGTCGCTCCGGAGCCATCATCGTTTGCTAGCCAGCGTGCTTCCACAATCCGGCGTGAACGATCATCGAGCTTACCTAATGCAGACTCCAAGCCTTCCGACTGCAAGCGGTCATACCGTTGCGCCTCCAACACCTTGGTCGGCTCTTGCATATCTGAGGATAGATAAGCGATAGGTGCAAACTTATCATCATCATCGTCAGTTGGTGCCTCCAATGCGATATCGCGCCCAGTGAGACGGGTTTCCATCTCGATGACTTCTTCGCGTTTGACATTGAGGGTTTTGGCCAAGGCGTCAACTTGCGTAGGCGTCATTGCATCCAAGCCAGTTTTGTGGCTGCGCAGATTGAAGAAAAGTTTTCGTTGTGCTTTGGTCGTGGCCACTTTTACCAAGCGCCAGTTCTTCAGGATGTACTCATGCATTTCTGCCTTGATCCAGTGCATTGCATAGGACACCAGACGCACGCCTTGATCGGGGTCAAAGCGTTTAACGGCTTTCATTAATCCGATATTTCCTTCTTGAATCAAGTCGGCATGGGGCAGACCATAGCCTAAATAACCGCGTGCAATGGATACCACCAAACGAAGATGAGATAACACCAGTTTCTGGGCTGCAGCTAAATCGTTGTTGTCGCGTAATTTTTTTGCCAGCGAAATTTCTTCGGCGTGGGTTAGCATCGGCAGGCGATTGACAGCCGAAATATACGCATCGATGTTGCCTAAAGTGCCTGAAAAACCAAGTGCGAGCGTTGCTTCAGCTGGAATTAATGCAGTTTGTAACGACGAATTTTTCATTGTTTCTCCTAACTATCAGGTGGGATTCATGGCGAACAAGTCTTAAACCACACTGATTTGATCGGGTATTCTAGCACTCTCTAATATAGAGTGCTAATCGAATTTATTGGATTATAGAAATAGTCAACCACTATCAATAACATTAAGTAATGTACTTATGAGGCTATTGTTTCGATATTCCTAGCTAGTAGAAGTTGCGCTGTTTTGCATCAAAATACTGTGAGAATGTGTAACTTACATTTCTCGATCGGACAAAACGTTCGTCAGACAGCAATGATCTCACCCGGTATTAGCCAGGCATCGTAAGGTGGAAGTGAGAGAGAGTTATAAAGTCTGCCAACATGAGTGGCGTCTGCGATGCTGATATATATCCGGCTTGGGCGAGTACGCAGCAGACGGTTCAGGGTGACGCGCAACGTCAGGTTACCAATGCAGCAAAGGCAACCTGGCGCGATACGCTTGATTAATAGCTGGGGATGCGCTGGCTCAGGATCTGATTTTCCATCAGGTAAGCCCTCCAGGATGACTGCTGTCGTGCTGCCGGATTCGTTACCCGCCGCATCAGCCTTCATCGCGGACCAGATAGCGCGTTCGCGAGCAAGGGCTGAAGGGCCAGTTACCAAAGTGACGATGGTGAGGATGGTGAGCCCGGCTGAGGCAGTTAATGTATCGATATGACGAAAGGTCATCCGCCTTTTTTCGACAGTTTTCCTGGATCAACGCCGAGTTGCTTGAGCTTGCGATACAAGTGAGTCCGCTCTAGCCCGGTTTTTTCGGCTACACGTGTCATGCTGCCGCTTTCACGGATTAAGTGATACTCAAAATAAGCCCGCTCAAACGCATCTCGCGCCTCGCGCAGAGGCAGGCCGAATGAGGATGAAAACAAATTATCAGAGTTGTTTGCAGCAACAGGCAGAGATGCCAGGTTAGGCGTTTCCAAGGTTGTCGAAGCACCAAAATTACTACCGTTGACCATTTCTGACACTTCGCCAGGTATCGCTGGTTGCGCGAACATGTTCGGAGCACGGGAGGTTTTTGGCCCTTGCGCCAAACCTTGCTGAACCGCTTTTAACAGCTTTTGCAACGCGATCGGTTTTTCGAGAAAATTCAAGGCCCCAATGCGTGTGGCTTCTACAGCGGTATCAATCGTTGCATGACCGGACATCATGATCACCGGCATCGTCAGCAATCCATCGCGCTGCCATTCCTTAAGCAACGTGACGCCATCAGTATCAGGCATCCATATGTCCAGTAATACCAGATCTGGCACGCCATTTTGTCGAAATTCCCTGGCTTGTTGTGCATTTTCTGCCGTCGCAACAACGTGCCCCTCATCTCCTAAAATTTCGGACAATAATTCTCGAATTCCCATTTCGTCATCAACGACCAGGATATTAGCCATGCGGTAGCTTTCCCATTTTATGTTGCTTCAAATCATGAAAAATTGACTGACAAAGCAGTCAAAATTTGTGCGATGAGCGCACTATTATTGTGTGTTGTATTTGATTGTTTTAAAACTTGTTATTGTTTTTAGGACTTGGTAAGGATATTACTACGCAACTTTGATCGAGGCGCATGCGCGGTGCGACTTTCTATATTTATTCAAGATAAACCCGGTATTCAGGGCTCTTTTGATTAAGTAACACTTCGCTGATGGCTCGACTTTGCGTACCACGCATGAAGATTTGAATTAATTACTTTTTTGAACATTATCTGCGTTACTGGCAGGGACTAACTTTAACAGCAAAATTAATATTTTTGCGCCCTTTATATCAGTACGGTTGTGCAAGTCAATGCGACCGCCGTGCTCATCGATAATTTTCTTGACCATAGGCAATCCTAAACCGGTGCCGCGGGGTTTTGATGTGATGTAAGGTTCAAACGCACGGGCCAGAATTTTGGATGAAAATCCTGGCCCGTTATCCGTGATAGACAAGCGTACTGCGATGCTTGGCTGGCCGCCTGAGCCTTGGTAGCTAATGCGCTCAGTGACGACATCGATACGTGGTGTTGCTACCCCTGCAGCGGGGTCCGTGACCGCATCCTGTGCATTCTGCAATAAATTATGGATGACTTGCCGTAGTTGGGTGGCGTCGCCCATGACGTGCGGTAAATCTTGGGCTAACGATGCATGAATCATATCTCGCTCATCTCCAGCAACATACAGATGCAGGATTTCGGCGATCAGCACATTTAAATCGAGCGCACTTAAGACCGCTGGCGGGGTTTTTGCATAATCGCGGAAGTCGTCGACCATGCGCTTCATGGCGGCAACTTGATTGACGATGGTAGAGGTGCTTTTCTTAAGAATGGCGGCGTCAGCGGTCATCAATTTATCTTCCAGTTTCATCTGGAGTCGTTCTGCGGACAATTGGATCGGCGTTAATGGATTTTTGATTTCGTGCGCCAAACGACGTGCGACTTCACCCCATGCAATGGAGCGCTGCGCTGATATGACGTCAGAAATATCATCGAACACGACAACATACCCATCACGATTATTTACCGGTAAGCGCGAACCCCGCGCCAGCAGCGAAATGTCATCACTGTCAATGGTATCGATCCGGCGGGGTATTTCAATTTGCTGTTGCCAGTGCCGGCGGCTCTCGCCAATTTTCCCCATTGCAAACTGTGCATTTTGCTCTGAGAACGCTCTGGTAATAATGTCGGAAAAATGGGCTAAGCCATCAATAATATTGATAGGCTGACCGATATGCTGCGTCAGATCGTATTGCAAAATACGCTGCACAGATTGGTTGCTGGTCACCAGATGAAAATCCTCATCGAGCACCATTACCCCAGCCGACATGTTTGCCAATACCGATTCGAGATAGGCCTTGGCGTTTTCCAGTTCGTTGCGATTGCGCTCGACGGCGGCCCGCGCATCCGATAGCTGGCGCGTCATCATATTGAACGATTGGGTCAGGGTGCCGAGCTCATCGGAGGACGCAATAATCGGTCGCGGCGAGAGATTGCCCTCGGCCACGGCTTTCGTGCCCTCGGCCAACAGCAGCAACGGCTTGGCCAGATCACTGGCGATCAGAAACGCGCTGATGATCGCGCCGAAAATAGCCAGCAGCAGCGTCAACGTCAGTGTTACCAGATAAATTTTTCGCAGACCGGAGCGTGCTAGTGAGCGCTCCTGATATTCGCTGTAGGCGGCACGCAGCGCTTCCGCATTCGTCGCCAGATACGGGGGCACCGGTTGCAGAATTTGCAGAAAGCGCGTTTCATTCTGCAACGATAGTGATTTGATCGGCGGCGGAATCTCGACGACGATATGTAGTCGTAAATTATTATTCGCGTCATTGATCGCCGAGTCAGACAATACGGACTGTTTTGTTGTGCTTGTATCTTCGCGGTTATCGAGCTCGCTTTCGATCGCCGAAAAGCCACGACTTTGGCGCGCCTGTCTCATCATGGTGGCGGTCGGCAAGATCGGTGTAAGGGTGCCGAGACGTCCGCCCACCGATGCCACCACCTGACCGCTGCTGGTGATGATCGATGCTTCGAGATTCTGATCACGTAAACGCGTCAATAGCGATACTTGCCCTGAACTCGACTCTTCCGATAATTCCAAGGCAATGCCTTTAGATTTGGCAAGCAAGTCGCTCATGGACGAGTTGAGCGCGGCGCGGCCGAGATTGAGGCCGGACTCCAGTGCCGACTCAACCCGCACATCAAACCATGATTCAATCGAGCGCGAAACAAATTGCACCGATACCAAATAGATAATGACGCCGGGCAAAATGCCGATGACGGCAAATAGTAAAACCAGTTTAGCCATCAGCCGGGAGCCGAATTTGCCGCGTTTATACCGACTGTAAAGTCGTCCGAGCAGCAAACACACCAAGCCCAGCAGCGCCACTGCCACGAGTGCATTAAGACCGAGCAGCCAGGAATAATACTTATTGAAAAAAATCGAATTTTCTGATGCCGAGGCGAGCAGAAAGAGAAGAATACTGATGATCGCGCCGCCAACGATCAGCAAATAGCGGATGGCACGTGGCACGCTATTCTGCCTTGTAGTTGAAGGTTTTCCAGTCGGAAGAGAGGCGCCAGTCGCTGTTGTTTAAGGCGTTTACCTGAAACGGTTTGGGTAGCTGGGCCAAATCAAGTCCCATGCGCACGGCCACTTTATAGACTTCGCCGATTTGTAATGCGCCTTTGTCGGCGATGACCCAGCGACTGGGCCGTCGAATCAGGGATAGTGCATCTTCGAGCGTGTCGAAACTTTGCTGCAGGCTGCCTGAGATCGCAGCGTGATAGCGGCGCGTGAGGACGTTGTAGGAAATGCGAATGGTTTGGGTGGCATTGATGGCTTTTTCATCAAACCAGTACCAGCGTGGCCGAGTCAGTTCGACTTCTGTTGTGAAATATAACGGGACGCCACGATTGATGGCGTCTTCCAGTCCACGATTGAGGTCGAGTGAAAACGCGACAGAGAGCCGGTAGCCATCGTCGCTGGTTTCGATGTGGGCCTTGGTCATTTCTGCCCCATCGGTTGCATGGGCGGAAATCGCGCCCAGTGTGCCTATTGAGACCACTAGCATCATGCATAGCAAGAGCTTTAGCAGCGAGTGCTTAATTAATTGATGCAATGGTCGCGTCACTGTTGTTGGGGCGGATCAACGTCCGGTTTAAAAATAGTTGAAGGTGAATGTAAACAACGATTGTTGCCAATCAGTAAAAATCAGACTTTCTGAAACAGGGCATAAAACAGGCCGTCATGGTCATGTACGGCGTTGGTTGTCGGCATTAATTGGCCGGGAGCCGGCAATCTGATCGCTTGATTGCGCACAGCAAACGCCGCTGCTTGCGCCTCTGACTCCTGCGGCCATAGAGAGCAGGTAACGAGTAGCAATTTACCATCCGGGCGTAGCATCCGCCAAAGATTGTCCAGGATATCTGCCGAAAGTGTTGCAAGTTGATCGGTATCGGTTGCGCGCCGCAGCCAACGAATATCGGGATGACGGCGCAGGATACCGGAGGCGGTACAGGGGACATCGGCCAGAATACGGTCGAATTGTTGACCATCCCACCAACCAGCAAGGGGAGTGACGGTAGTTGCGCTGGTGGTACTAGTGGTTCCTAAGCGCGCATCACCAACTTGCAAGGTCGCCTGCAATTGCAGACGTTGTAGGTTTTGGGTAATGCGCTGCAAGCGTTTAGGGTCCCGATCCAGCGCGGTCACGGCGACATCGGCCAGTTCGAGCAAATGACAGGTTTTTCCACCCGGTGCGGCGCAAGCGTCGAGCACCCGCATGCCATCGTGCAGATCTAGTAATGGTGCGGCTAATTGGGCGGCTGCATCTTGCACCGAGACCAAACCATCTTCAAAGCCAGGAATCTGATTCACCGGCAAAGGCTTATCAAGACGCACGGCGACCGGGCCGATCTGACGCGCGGTGATATTGTTTTCAGACAACAATTGCAGATAATTTTCCACGCTGGATTTGCGTTGATTCACGCGCAAGGTCAGCGGCGGTGGTTGATTGCCTGATGTCAGAATAGCTTGCCAGTCTTGCGGATAAGCCGCTGTCATCTGGTCGATCCACCACGCCGGATAATTCCATAAAGCCAAAGGATTTTTATTGGCTTCGGCGATCAACGCCTCGCGTTCGCGCAAAAAACGGCGCAGAACCGCATTGACCATGCCCTTGGCGTGTCCGATGCTGAGGTCTGATCCGGTAGCCGTGACGGCTTGATCGACCACGGTGAAATTGTCATAGGCCGGATTGTTGGTTTCTGCCAGTAAGCACAATGCGCAACACAACAAACCGTGCAACAACGCCGGGTCCGGCGCTTTGCTGGTTAACGCGGCCAGCAATACCTCAGCCTGACCGACGCCGCGCATGGTGCGGTAGGCAATATCCTGGATCGCGCCACGGGTTGCCGCTGGCGCACCAGCTTGCGCAAACACTTGCGATAGCGCCTGCGGTAATGACGCACCGTCACGTACCATCGCGATGGCCTGACCAGCACCCAATAGGGCATAGGCAAGCGAATCGTTTTTCAGGGTCGAAAAATTTAATTTATGTTTGTTCTCGGGCCGCGATTGCGCTGGCTTGGAGGCTGAGGCGGAGACAGGTTTTGCTTGCGCCTGCCACGGAGACGGCGCTGCCGATGAGGTAGATGGGGCGCTGGCTTTCTTTACTACGCGGATTTTATTTTTGTCCATGCTTCATATTATTTAGTGAGGGCCAGCTTGACACCGAGCGCGATAAAAGCCGCGCCCACGGTGCGTTCCAGCCATTGTTTGATCTGAGGATTGCTGCTGGCGTGACGCGAAAGCGTGCCAGCTAGCAACGCTGTGCCACTGTTCCAACATAACGACATCACCGCAAAAATAACGCCCAGTAACAAAAAGGCAGCTATTTTGTGATGAGAATCATGCTGTACGAACAATGGAAAAAATGACAGGAAAAACAGAATGACTTTGGGGTTGAGAATATTTGTTATCAACGCTTGCAGGAAGATGGTCCGATGTGTACGTACATCGCCAGCCTTGTTGTCGCTAATAGTCGCCACCGTTTTGGTCAGTAGCATACGCAGGCCCAGATAAATCAAATAAGCGCCGCCAGCGAGCTTAATCATCATAAAAGCCGAGGCGGAAGCCGCCAGCAAAGCCGTCAGACCAAACGCGGAAAGCGTGCCATGCACCAGACAGCCTGCGGTGATCCCTAACGCCGACATTAAGCCTGCCGTGCGACCTTGCGCCACGCTACGGCCGACAATATAGGCCGTATCCGGCCCGGGAGTGGCGTTTAATAACAGGACGGTCAGACAAAACAGGCCAAGACCAGAAATCCCAAAGTAGCTTGTCAGCATAGGCTTACGTGAGTGCTGGTATATAAAGATGTGATTGTAACGGCATGCATGGTGGCTGCGGGCAGAGTCTGAGTATTTCCGCTAAAGTAGCCGACTTGGTCGTAAATTTGGTTGCCAATCTGGTCACTAATCACATCGCCATCGGCAGAATCTCCGTCGCCATCAGTATTTACTCAAAGGCAACAGCATGACCGCAGCAACCGCCTTACCTGTCTCCACCCCCTCACACGCAATACCCACCTGGATCACGCTGTTGCTGGCGATCGCTTGTGGTGCCATTGTTGCCAATCTGTATTACGCCCAGCCACTCATTGGCCTGATAAGTGCCTCCATCCATCTGTCGCCAGCCGCCGCCGGTCTGGTGGTGACGCTATCGCAAGTAGGCTATTGCCTCGGCCTGCTATTTATCGTTCCGCTGGGTGACCTGATTGAAAATCGTCGTCTGGTTGTCTGCGCATTACTGGTCACCGTCGTGGCGCTGATCGCCGCTGCCTTCTCGCAAACGGCATGGGAATTCTTGTTGGCGGCGCTGGTCATTGGCTTGAGTTCGGTCGCTGCACAAGTATTGGTCCCCTATGCCACCTATCTGGCGACACCAGAAAAGCGTGGTCAGGTCGTCGGCAACGTGATGAGCGGCTTGTTGATGGGCATACTGTTGGCGCGTCCCTTGTCTAGCCTGATTGCTAACTTTTGGGGATGGCATGCGGTATTTGCCATGTCGGCGTGCGCCATCAGTCTGTTGACGTTGGTGTTAGCACGGCATTTGCCACCGCGCCATCCTGCGGCCGCCTTGCCATACGGTCGTTTGCTGCAGTCGATGTGGGGTTTGCTCACCTCCACGCCGATTTTGCGTCGGCGTGCCGCGTATCACGCGTTGCTGTTTGCGGCTTTTAGCATGTTCTGGACGGTCATCCCATTACTACTCGCCGGGCCGAGGTTTAATTTGTCGCAAACCGGTATCGCCTTATTTGCACTCGCCGGTGTGATGGGCGCAATTGCCGCCCCCATCGCTGGCAGATTAGCCGACCGTGGATTGACGCGGCCGACAACCGGACTGGCGTTGGTGCTGGTGTTGGTCGCCTATCCGGTGGCCTATATTGGCGCTACCGGATCGCACTTTTCGCTTGGCCTGCTAGTCGTGGCGGCTTTATTGCTGGATATGGGCGTATCGGCCAACTTGGTACTCGGTCAACGCGCTATTTTCTCGCTGGGTGATGCCGTGCGTAGCCGTTTAAATGGCTTGTATATGGCACTATTTTTTGCCGGTGGCGCAATTGGTTCGGCGCTGGGCGGATGGGCCTACGTCTATGGCGGCTGGGGCCTGGTATCGTGGTGCGGGTTTGTGATGCCTTTGCTGGCGCTGCTGTATTACTTTACCGAGTTTCGTAAAGCAGAAAACAGGTCGGGCAGAAGTCTTGCTTGATGGGTGATGAGTGATGCTTAATATTTGATGCAGATTGATGTAATTTTCTCAACAACCGCCTAAGTTGGCAAAGAGCGGTTGTCAGCGGTTACTAAAAAGGTTTATCGACTTATCGATAAACCTTTTTTTAAATACCCCAGAGTACGTCCTTACCAGCCTTGTTGGCGGCGATTAACATCTCTAGCAATGGGCGCGTACGCGCAGCATAAGCAACGTGCTCAATGACTTCATGGCCGTGGTCGTCACCGTTTGCGTTGTGATGCGCGACGACATCGCGTTCAACTTCGGCGGATTTTTCATGGGCCGTGGTTTTGGCGATTTCACCTTGCAGCAATTTGATTGCATGGGTGGTTTCGGCGGCGGTAATAACGCCCATTTTCGGCTCTTTATGAAGCAGTTCGAATATCCGTTGAACGTGATGTTCATACATGACAACGTCAGGGGACGCTTTGCATTTAAAGGTAATTAACATAAAGCCTCAGCATATATTGTTGTTGATTGGGAAATACTATTTGTAGAATACCTGTTTGTTAGCGCGGTCGCCGCTATTGTGACTTCTCGTTACAGTCGTATCAAGTCATATCCTCTATTTTCCTGCGCGCTGTTGCGTAATGTATCGGTCAGGTATCGGCCTAAGTATCGGCCAGCTTTTGACCCGGCTTAGCTGGCCTTGAATGATTCTATAAACATCTCTACATTTTCGCGCTTCACGGTTTTTTGCGGACCGATCACGATGACTTGATAGATATAGTCGCCCTTGCTTTGTAAATGCGCGAACAGTGCCTTCGGTTGACTGTTGTTTTGACTGTTACTTTGACTGTTACTCTCAGCAGCACCGGCTGCCTCCAGAGTAATGCTCAGGGCGCTATCCTGACGTCCGCCAACCGTGTCGCTGTCGGTTTCAGATGTGATGCTGCCATTGATATTCTTGACGAGTGCTGATTTCATCGTCTGGAGCGCTGCAGCGGCCTGGCTGGGATCGCTTATCTTGGCACTACCAACGGCGAATACGGTGTCGTCGATCTCGGTTGCCGTCATGGTCATGTTGACTTTCACGCCGTTGAGGTCAACTTCGCGTGAGAAGGTAGACGCTTTTGCCGGTAGCAATACGCTGAAAGGGGCATCGTTGCCCTGAACCTGCCGCCAATTGAATTTCGGTGAGCACGCGGCGACGAGGACAGTGCCGACGCAAAGCAATAATGCATGTTTGAAAGCAATTTTTAGCACGGTGGAGGGCAGATAACTGCAAAAATGGCGAAGGACCCTATGGTATCCGACTTCACGCTACGGACACCGATGGCTTACGCCAACCGTGCCAAATGACGGCGCACCGACAACACCGCGCCGATGAGTCCCAATCCAGCGCTGGCGGCCAGCAGCATCAAGGTCAAGCCTGGATCGAGCGGGAGTAATAAAAATTCTGACGCATACAATCGAGCAAATTCCGCTATTGCTTGATTGAGTGGCTGCAACCCGAGCGCAACACAGCCCAGCGCGACCCCGCCAGCACTCAAGCCGAGCAACGCGCCGGTGTAATAAAACGGTCGGTGAATAAACGCATTCGTCGCCCCCACGAGCTTGGCGACGGCGATTTCTTCACGTTGCGTCAACACCTGCAAACGCACCGTATTAAATACGACCGCGATCACCACGACCGCCAGCGTGATGGCCAACAATAACAATACCAAGCGCATGATGTGCAGCAAGGCTGCCAGTCGTTTTACCCAATCTGAATCGACCAGTACGCTTTCGACGCCAGAGAGTGCCTTTAGCTGGGCGGTGATGGTGTCAATCTGATTGGCGTCTGCCAGATCCTTGAAGCCCGATAGCTGCAATACATAGGCGTCCGGCAGGGGATTCTGACCCAGTGTGGTGAGTGCATCGGCCAGACCTGTTTTGCCCTTCAAATCATCGAGCGCCTGCTCACGCGGGACGAAGCGGACCCTGGCGTTCTTATCGTGTTTCTGCAAAATGGCGCGAATAGGTGTGGCCAGTGCGCTGGCTTGTTCACGCGGGGTCTCCATTGCGGCGAAGACGCTGATTTCAGGTTGCACCGCCAATTGCTCAGAGACCGGACGGATATTTTCGAGTACCGTCAGACCGGCAAATGGCAGCGCCAATGCAATCGCCACCACCAGCACATTCATGGCAAAACTGCCCGGCGCTTTCGCTAAATGGATGAAAGCATCTACGATCGCCAAGGCATGCTGACGCAGCCAGGTTTTGATGGCGCTCATTTGCCACCTCGCGCGGAGGCATTTTGCCAATGATCGACGATGCGTCCCTGATCGAGAAAAATAACGTGGTTAGCGCTATGCAAAAATTGTTCGTCATGGGTGGAGATCATGCAAGTCACGCCAGCGGCATGAAATGACTTGAGCGCGTTGAGAACATGATCGGCATTGTCCCGATCCAGATTCGCGGTAGGCTCGTCAGCAAGAATGATTTGCGGCCGATTCACGATGGCGCGGGCAATTGCCACGCGCTGTTGCTCGCCACCAGACAGTGTTTGTGGAGACGATCCGGCTTTATCGATCAGGCCCACTTTGTCGAGCGCAGCACGGGCGCGGATTTCAGCCTCTCCCCGGCGCGAACCGGTGACCAGCAACGGCAGCATCACGTTTGCCAACACTGTGCGATCAGCCAGCAGCCGTTGCTCCTGAAAAATCAGCCCAAGATTACGCCGCAGATAAGGAATCCCGGAAGCTTTCAGCTTGCCAACGTTTTGACCGCTCACGGTCAGCGTGCCACTGCCAGGCCGTTCAATAGCGCCGATCATTTTCAACAGCGTTGATTTGCCCGCGCCGCTGGGTCCTGCCAGGAAAATCAGGTCGCCCTTATTCACCGTGAGGGTAATGTCGCGCAAGGCAAAAGTGTCGTGCGTATATTGTTTGGAGACTTGGCTGAATTTAATCATGTAATCAATCGCGTCAGTGTCAGTAAATACGTTATCAGATCAGCGCAGCAACGCATCCACAAAATCGGTCGCATCAAACGGTTGCAGATCTTCGATCTGTTCGCCAACCCCAATGAAATACACCGGAACCGGGCGCGTCATGGCGATGGCTGCCAGGATGCCGCCTTTTGCGGTGCCGTCCAGTTTGGTAATGACCAGACCGGTCAGACCGAGTGCATCGTCGAATGCTTTGACTTGCGCCAATGCATTCTGTCCGGTGTTGCCATCAATCACTAACAGGATTTCATGCGGGGCCGAGGCCATGCCTTTGGTGATCACGCGTTTGACTTTTTTCAGTTCATCCATCAGATGCAACTGCGTTGGCAGACGTCCGGCGGTATCGACCATGACAACGTTGGTCCCACGGGCCTGAGCCGAATGGACGGCGTCGAAAGCGACTGCGGCAGGGTCGCCCGATTCTTGCGCGATGACGCTGACATTATTGCGTTCGCCCCAAATGGTTAATTGCTCGCGGGCAGCGGCGCGGAAAGTGTCGCCAGCAGCCAGCAAGACCGATTGCTGGTGCGCTTGCAGATGCTTGGCCAGCTTACCGATGGTGGTAGTTTTGCCTGCGCCGTTGACGCCAGCGATCATCATCACCAGTGGCTGATGCTTACCGATTTCCATAGGCTTTTGCAGCGGCGTGAGCAACGTAATGAGCAAGGCGCGCAGGGCGGTCTTGACTTGCGCCGCCTCGGTCAGGCGCTCATCTTTGACTTTCTTTTTGAGTGCATTGAGCAAGAACTGCGTTGCCTGGACACCGGCGTCGGAGACCAATAATGCCGACTCCAGCTCTTCGTACAGTGCATCGTCGATTTTGGCGCCGATGAATAAGGTGGTGAGATTGGAAGAGGTTTTCGATAATCCGGTTTTCAAACGCGTGAGCCATGAACGCTTTTGCTCTACGGCAACCTCTGCGGTGATGATGCTCTCTTGCGCGTATTCTTCGTGCGGCGCGATAGATTCCGGCGCAGTTGCCGGGGTAATGATGTCGGCTGGGGCATCGTCTACTGGCGACGGGGCTTCTATATTGGCATCCTTATCGGCATCTTTATGGGTCAGCCGATCAAGCCAGGAGCGTTTTGGCGATTCCGCGACGGCAGTTTCAGCAATGTCAGGCGCTGACGAAGAGATTTCCGACTGTGCAAGTTCGGGCAATGCCGGAGTTGCTGCATCTTGCGATGGATGCAATGAAACGGAATCAGTTTTGGGTTTTTTCTTGAAGAAACTAAACATCAGGGGCCTGGCTCGGAAAGGCGTTCAAATAGGGGGCCGCGCAGAAATTAATCGCAAGGTACAATCCCCGGCATTCTATCAGAGCCGCGCCTTTCAAATTGGCTCCGGCTCGCCTTCTCACCAGCGAAGAACGTAAATGAAACAAAGTAAAAATCCCGTCGCCGTTCATCGTCAAAAACCACCGCAACCGCGTCAGGTGCGTATCATCGGTGGGAAATGGAAACGTACGCCATTGGCCGTGATCGAATGCGAGGGATTGCGCCCGACCCCGGATCGTGTGCGCGAAACGGTATTTAACTGGTTGACGCACATCATCGACGGGCGTTGGTCAGAGGTCCGCTGCCTTGATTTATTCGCCGGAACCGGGGCGCTGGGGTTTGAAGCGGCTAGTCGCGGCGCAGCAGAAGTGCTGATGATTGAGCACAACACGCCAGCGGTGCGCCAGCTAGAGGCGACTAAAACGAAATTAGATGCCAGCACGGTCCAGATTCAACGCGGAGACGCAGCAACGACTTTGCAGGCGTTGGCGGGCCGCATCCATCCTCAAAATAGTGCTGAAAATGTAACTGAATATGCGCGTTTCAACCTCATTTTCCTCGATCCGCCGTATCATCAAGGCTGGCTGGCCAAAACATTACCGCTATGTGAACGTTTGCTGACCGAGCGCGGTCTAGTCTACGTTGAATCCGAACGTGCATTGGGCGATGCCGGCAATGCGGATGAAATCGTACAGCCAGACTGGATGGCCGATTGGGAAGTCGTCCGCGCTGACAAGGCCGGAATAGTGTTCTATCATTTGTTGCAACGAAAGCAATATTAAACTTGCATAATTTTCAGGCATAATGCGCCGTCTGATTGGGGCACTTCGGGGGAAGCAACATGGTTACAGCTGTATATCCAGGAACATTCGATCCACTGACACGCGGGCATGAAGATTTGGTCCGGCGAGCATCGGGATTATTTGACAAATTGGTCGTCGGCGTTGCTGATAGCAAGAGCAAAAAACCCTTTTTTTCTTTGGAAGAGCGGTTATCGATCGCCAATGAAGTATTGGGGCACTACCCCAATGTGCAGGTAGAAAGCTTTTCTGGTTTGCTCAAGGATTTTGTGCGTCAACATGACGCCAACGTCATCATGCGAGGATTGCGTGCCGTATCGGATTTCGAATTTGAGTTTCAGATGGCGGGTATGAATCGCTATTTGTTGCCGGATGTAGAAACATTGTTTTTGACGCCATCAGACCAGTACCAGTTTATTTCCGGCACCATCGTGCGTGAGATTGCCACATTGGGCGGAGATGTGTCGAAATTCGTTTTCCCTTCGGTTGAAAAATGGCTCAAGGAAAAACTGGCCGCACAGGCTGTGATTGAGCAAGGTAAGGTATAAAATTGTTTTCTGCCGGTCGGTTTCGCCGCCCGGCTACGCCTTAAAAGAACACCTAAGAACACCTAAGAACACCTAAGAACACCTAAGAACACCTAAGAACACCCCAAGAGCATCCTCATGGCATTACTGATTACCGATGACTGTATTAATTGCGACGTTTGCGAACCCGAGTGCCCGAACGGTGCGATTTATATGGGGCCGCTGATTTATGAAATCGATCCGACTAAATGCACCGAATGCGTCGGGCATTTTAACGAGCCGCAATGTCAGCAAGTATGCCCCGTCAGTTGTATTCCCTTTGACCCTGCCTGGCATGAAAGCAAGGAGCAGTTGCAGGCCAAGTACGAGCACTTACAGGCCGAGATTAAGGCTTAGGCCACACCATCAGAACGCCAGTTCGAACGCAATCTCTTGCCCGACCCGCAATACCTCTTCATCGCCTTCCAGCAAAATCATATTCATCCCAAATGTAATCCCACCATCGACCCTCGGATTGGCGCGATAGGTCTGCAAAATATCCATCGGATCAGGGCCGTGTTTGCCGGTGGCCTGATCAATAGACGGGATCGGGCAGCGCGGGCAGGGTTTTACCGGTTGCAAACGGACTTTGTCGGTGCTGAAAGTGTCGGCAAAGTCTTCTTCAAACGCCGCGATCCCATCGATGACGATGTTGGGGCGGAACCGATTCATCGGCAGTGCATCCCGTCCTTGCGCCATCAATTTTTGATTCAGATCATCAAGCGAGGCTTGTGAGGTCAGCAGCATCGGATAGCCGTCAGCAAATAGTATTGGCGTTAGCCGTTCCCCGGTCCATTTTTTGCTCGCCAGACGCAAGCTGGCTGGATCAAAGCGCACTAGTCGACAAGGCACGCCAATAATTGTAGTGAACCATTGCGCAATAGTGTCATGGCAATCTTGCGCGACAAGACTGTCATCCCAGACCGAAACAGAAAGCGCCGAGCCTTTTGATGCGCGCGCAATATCCAGCACAGCCATACCTGGTGCGCTCAGACGCATCCCCTCGGCGTGCAGACTGGGGACGATCAAGGCCATTTGCGGATACTCGCGCTGGGTGAGAAATCGACCGGTACTATCAACCACCATCCATTGGCGATCATGCGTATGCAGATGTCGCAAACCTGATGGCGTCAAGGTGGCTTGTTTCAGGTCTATCCCGGCGCAGGATTTGATCGGATAAATATGCAGTGAAGTGATGGTCGGCATGATGGTTGGAATAGCAGAGAATGTCGCAGCATAAAACACTTCGTTGGTGTTTAGCGCTTTTGCTGCGTACCATTGCATGATCGTCTCTTTACCGTCCAAGTTTAAGGAAAAATGAATGAATAAATTCACGTGCATCATCGACACCCCGGCCAAGCTAGGCGAATGCCCGCGTTGGGACGATATTCACCAACGCCTCTATTGGGTCGATATTCTTGCGCCAGCAATCCATTTCTTCAGCCCCGGCGATGACGGTGGCAAAGGCGAACAACAAACATTACCGGTAGCCGAACATATCGGTTGTTTTTCGCTCACCGATGATGGCGGCTTTATCGCCGGTATGCGCTCCGGAATCTGGCTATTGAACGCTAACGGCGAGCAAGTTACAAAGCTGGCCGATAACCCTGAAAATCAAGCCTGGAGCCGCTTCAACGATGGCCGCTGCGATAGTCAGGGACGATTCTGGGCCGGTACGCTCGATGAGCCTAAAGCTGGCAGCAATGCGCATTTATACCGTTTTGATGCACGGGGCTTAGCTGCCATGGATGCCGACATACTCACCTCAAATGGCCTCGCTTTCAGTCCTGACGAGCGCTGGATATATCACTCAGATACGCCCAATTTTGTGATCTGGCGGCATGCTTACGACGCCGCTAGCGGTGCGCTGGGTAGTAAAGAAGTGTGGGTGCGTTTTACCCCAACGGCAGAAGATCGCGGTCGTCCCGATGGCGCGGCGGTCGATAGCGAGGGCTATTACTGGAGTGCGTTATATGAAGGTGGCCGGATCGTCCGCATTTCTCCCGCTGGTGAAGTGGTCGAATCGTATCCGCTACCTGCGCGTTGTCCGACGATGTGCGCGTTTGGCGGTAGCGATTTGCGTACGTTATACGTCACCAGCGCCAGCGCAGGCCGCCCGGAAGCAGAGTTGCAGCAATATCCACAATCCGGCGGCGTCTTTGCGATGTGTGTCACCGTGCCGGGGTTGCCGGAGCCGCGGTTCCGCACAGAAATAGGACTTACGAAAAATCGCCCCAGCGGCGTTGTGCTTTCCTAGGCGTACTGGCGTACTAGCGAGCGTACTGTCTGCGTCGGCACGCCTTGCTGGAACAATTTGCGTAAGTCCTATTCCGATGGCCATCAGCGACGCCGAGGATGTTTTTTCCAATAAGTGAACTCTTCCTGATGAATCTCAATATCTAGTTCCTGAACACGTTGTCCAAGCCGCTCTTGAGCATCCAGAACGGCTTTGTTGTAAATCGACGGACCAATTTCTTCCAGAATAAAGGCTAGCAATGCGCCAGCCTGAAGATTGCCGATGGGCTCTTCCATATGTTGCGCAAAATAACGTTCAATGGAGTTGATGGCTTCTTGACGGGTTTCTTTTTCGAGTTCGATAGACATGTTGATCGCGTTGTGGGGGAGTGAGGCGAATATAACGCGGGGAGGCTCATTGCATGGAAAGTGAGGGCGCTACCCCATCCCTCTCCCGCCATCTTTACTTGTAGCAATTTCAAATAAATCAAAGGCATCGTTATATAAAAACGATTTTTTTATTGGCGTGCTGTAATCGGTCGAACCCTCATAGGCAATCACCTTTTGTTCGCAATCATGCTTCGTTCTTGCGATGATCGATTCAGCGCTGTCGTCTTTTAAATGTTCGGCAATCCAATAAGTCAGCTTCATTATTTCTCCGTGTTTTCTGTCTCAAGGTTGCCTCATTTTAGTCTGTGCGCAATCGATTGTGTTACGTACAGATAAATAACTGCAGTGTTATTAATGATCATCAATGCGTGGTCCTGGCGGTTTGATCTCCTCCTTTTTTGCGTGATGCAGGATGGATCGTATCCATCGCTGGTTGACTTTGCTCAGTAGCCGCCTCGTCGGTTAAATGTGCTGCGTTTGTGTATGCATCGCGCGTGGTTTCCCAGGTTGATTTGAACATGTCGGAAATCTGTTGAGAGTTCAATGTAATATTTTTTGTCCATTCAGTCATCAGTTCAGCTCTTCGGCGGCCAGCTTCGGCGATGGTTTCCACCATGGCTTTACTGCGTGCCGTCTGCATGTCGGAGGCAAGGCGCATGACCTCGCTACCGTAATAGATGGCACTTTGCATTTCGCGTTTGATATGCGTGGCACCAACGGAGTAAGCATCTTGTGAGTTGGGTGCGCTTAAGAGTTCTTTGGCGGCGGCCGTTGACTCTGCTAGCGTCGCCTTCACAAGATCCGTATTGAGCCGCATCAACTCTGCGACGCATTCGCCCGCTTGATTGCCGAGGTCTGCCGTAATGGCGTGCTGCGCCTGGGCATGCGTTTTGAGGGTATTGGTAAGTTGTTCGAAGGATGTGGGCATGGTCTTCTCCTGAAAAAAATTCGACTCGGATTCGCTAACAGTTCAGGCCGTTGGCAGATTGCGCATGCATAGTCTGATCAACGATTACATTGCCGCCGACCACGAGTGTCATCAGTGCGTCCGATAATGCAAGGTTGTCTGAATCGAATCGGTCAATATGGTTGGAAAGTGGTTTGCGCACGACATCCGTTGATAAAAATTGTGCACCTATCGCAAACCATGCATCGTTGGATAAAACGCGTTGCGCGAGCGGTAGTAATTCTTTTTCTTCCTTGGCAAGTCGCTCAAGCAGCACGTTGCAATATCGTTCAATCAGTGCGTAAAACTCTGTTATTTCTATCGCACTGTGCGCCAATGACAGCCGTACCCACTCTTGGACAGAGTCCAGAAGTTGGCGGGCAATGGTATTGGATGCTTGCAATTCGGCAAGCAGCAGATTGGCTTCTTGTGTGGCCTGTTGGACGGCCGGAATGACGTAGGTTTCGATTTTTCGTCGATGACAAGATCCGTCGAGTTTGGCAAACTGATCGATCACAGACGTCAGCGTCGCAGCATCAAGACGCTGCCGGTTGGCAAAGCTGTGCAGTAATTGTTGCGCTGAGGATAAGAGGTTATGTACTCTCTTTTGCTCGGTCGATAAACTGAGAAAAGCATAAGTCGTCGTAAGCATCATTTCTCCGAGAGTAAATACCGTCCGAGGAACGGGCAGCATAGATGTAGAGAGCAGTAACTTGTTCGTTTAAGCTTAAGGCAGAGAAAAAAGTATAGGCCGGAGAAAATCAAATCGCAAGAAGGGTTAGCAGTAATCGGGCAATTTTTTAGTCCGTCAGAGCCGTCCAATCGCCCGACTTTCCGCCATGCTTTTCCAGCACCCGCACATCCGTCATGACCATTCCCCGATCAGCCGCTTTACACATATCGTAAATGGTCAGCAGACCGACCTGAACGGCGGTGAGCGCCTCCATCTCAACACCGGTCTTGCCGACCGTCTCAGCCTGGACCGTACAACTGATACTGGACTGCGGCACGTCGACAGAAAAATCAACCTTCACTCTTGTCAGCGCCAATGGATGGCACAGTGGAATGAGGTCGCTGGTGCGTTTGGTGGCCATGATGGCGGCGATGCGGGCGATGCCAAGGACGTCGCCTTTTTTTGCGCTACCTGAGGTGATCAGTAATAGCGTCGCCGGTTGCATGCGGATCGTGCCGCTGGCGATGGCGATGCGATGCGTGTCTTGCTTTGCGCCGACATCAACCATGTGCGCCTGGCCTGTATGGTCAAAGTGGGTCAGGGGGGATGTCGTAGTCGTTGTATTGGTCATGGTAGGGTTGGTTTTGTGGAGATCAATTAGTGACGGGGACGCTGCACAAATGTGAATCTGAGCGGCAGATCAGCGCTTGCGATACGCGCAACCGCCAGCGGTCTTTCTTTATATTGCAAGGTCATCTCAGCCCCATCTTCATCAGCAGGCGCTACCAGCCATTCCAGCAGGCATTCATCGGCAACGCTTGCACCGTTGATGCGTAAGCCGGTCATCCATTCTGCGATGTCGCGATCATCGAGTGCGGCGATTTTGTTGCCTGTTAAAAATAAGGGCTGACCTTGTTCTGTCAGCCAAACGTTATCAATGGTGTTCAATACTTCACCGGTCTGTAGCACTAATCCCAGTAACGGATCAGTGTGGGCGATATACGGCGTCAGTGCCAGATCCACGTACACACACTGCGGACCGTTTTGAAAATAGCCGCGGCCTTGAGCATCAACGCTGTAATTGCGATTAATGAAGGCGCACAAGGCGGTATGCATGATCTTGTTACCCGGTAAATCATGACGCTGAGTTTCTTCGTCGCGCATGCGCCACGCGCCGCGCGCATCCAACGCCAGCCAGCCAAAGCAGGCGGGTACGTCGGGCCATTTAGTCATTGCTTTCTTGACGATGTCATCCATCTTGATGCAGTTCCTTGGTTCTATTGAGAGGTATTGATCGTGCTAGTACGTGTTGACATTGCGTTCAAAAAATTCATTCGTACTGAGTAGCCCTTTAGGGCGTATCGAAGTATATGCATACTTCTGTCACTCTTCGATACGGCACTTCGTGCCTACTCAGTCCGAACGGGGTAATGGCGCTTCATACATCAGGCGGCTAACAAAAATCGCACGATACGCTGCGGTAGCCAGTCTACCCGGCCCGGCGGCGCACCAACGGGAAAACCGACATGGCCGCCTTCTGCCGGATATTCCAACGTGACGCAGGCCGCAGCGCTGCGGGGTAAATGCTGCGGCGGTAGAAACGGATCGTTCCTGGCGTTGAGCACTAAGGTAGGCACGGCGATGTCGTTCAAAACATGTTTTGCGCTGGCGCGATCCCAATAGTCGTCGGTGTCGCGATAACCGTGTAGCGGGGCGGTGACAATATTGTCGAAGGCATGCAAATCACGGGCGTTGAGCATGCCCTCGCGATCGAACAAGCTGGGAAACTGGGCTAGTTTATTGAGCGATTTGGTTTTCATGGTGCGCAGAAAAACCCGCGTATATAACATATTGAAGCCATGCGACAAGGCCGTGCCGCCGCCTGCCAGATCGAGCGGTGCTGAGATGGCGCAAGCGGCGTCCACGATGCAAGCCTGCTGTTGCGATTCTCCCAGCCAACGCAACAATGCATTGCCGCCAAGTGAGACGCCTGTGGCATACAGTTTGCTGAATTTTTTTTGCGTGCGGGAGGCCGCCAGACGCCGCAAAATCCAGTCCACTTCCGTCGCATCACCAGAGTGATAAAAGCGCGGAGCCAGATTGATTTCACCGGAGCAACCACGAAAATGGGGTGCCGCGCCAGACCACCCCATCGCTGCTGCATGCGCCATCAATGCGCGTGAATAATGGCTGTCGGAAGACCCTTCCAGACCATGAAACATCACCACCATTGGCTTGCCGGGCTGTCCGTCGACGAAGTCGATATCGATGAAATCCCCATCCGGCGTATTCCAACGCTCGCGTCGATAAGTAACGACGGGTTTGGTGATGCAAGTCGATGGATAAATGGTTTGCAAATGACCGCCCGGCAACCATAGGGGGGCGATGTAAGACGAATTAGGAGCAATGGAGGCCATGATGCGACGCTTCTGGTTGGTGGATTTATTTTGAAGGCGCTACTCACGCTTCTATCGTACTGCTGATCGGTCCATCATTACCATCTAAATTTTGTAATTTCCACAACAATTTGGCGCGCAATTTAAGAAAGCAGACCAGTCCGCAAAAACACCGTGATGAATGCTTTTCATCCTTCGCCACGCAAACGATTTTTTTTATAACTTTGCAGATTCAATGCAACAGATTTGTCGCCAAAATATCTTCCGGAGCCTGACCCGGTGCGATGGAAGCGTGATGCAATACGATGCGCCAACCCTTGGGAGTTTTGATGTAGGCGTTGGTCGTCAGAATATGCATCTCTGTGACCTGTTCACCGCTACGATTGACGTCTTCAATCAGATTGTGAATGCTGCTCGTCATCGTGTGCGAGGCATGGATTTTTCGGGTGCGAATATGCACGCCGCCGCGCTCAAACAGGGTTTCATAGGCCCCGCGAATGGCGGCGTGTCCAATGAGGCGCGGTGCACCTGGATGGACGCAGACGATTTCTTCATCATCTGCCCATAACGCCATCATGGCCTCAATGTCAGCGCTGCCTAGCGCGTCATAAAAAGCGGTTTCAATGTCATCGGCTGAACCATGGATTTGTTTTGCACGTGGCATGCTTACTCCTTACCAAATTTAAAAAACAACAAGGGAGCGCACCGCACTCCCTTGTTGCCGTCTACGCATTAAGTTCGTATTAACGTCGCATCAATGCGCCTTTATGACAGCACCCGGTTTCATACAATATTCGGTGCCGCAATACGGACATTTAGCGCGCCCGGTTTTCGTCATGTCGAGAAACACGCGAGGATGCGAGGACCATATCGGCATAAGCGGATTGGGGCAATGCGCTGGCAAATCTTTGCCATCGAGTTCGACGACTGCTTGCGGGTTTGCTGTACTAATGGTGCTTGTTGCGGTCATGTCATTCTCCGAATTACGGGATTGTTGGTTGCTTAAAATGGGACAGTGTTCGTGGTTTTACACCAACGTCAGCCATTCCTGATATGTCGACGACTTGCCGCCAACGACGTCAAAAAACAGGCTTTGAATTTTTTCAGTGATCGGACCACGCATGCCGTCGCCGATGGTGCGATTGTCGAGTTCGCGGATCGGTGTGATTTCAGCCGCTGTGCCGGTAAAAAAAGCTTCGTCGCAGCAATAGACTTCATCGCGGGTAATGCGTTTTTCGACGACCTCGATCCCGTTGTCGCGTGCCATTTTTAGTACGGCGTCACGGGTAATGCCGTCCAGGCAGGAGGCCAGATCAGGCGTGTAAATTTTGCCGCTTTTAACGATAAAGACGTTTTCGCCAGACCCTTCCGAGACATAGCCGTCGGTGTCGAGCAACAATGCTTCATCGTAGCCATCGGCCAGCGCTTCCTGATTGGCGAGGATGGAGTTGATGTAATAACCGCTGGCTTTAGCACGCACCATTGAGACGTTGACGTGATGTCGGCTAAATGACGAGGTTTTGACGCGGATCCCTTTAGCCAGCCCGTCTTCGCCCAGATAAGCGCCCCAAGGCCAGGCCGCAATGGCGACATGGATCGTATTGCCCTTAGGCGAGATGCCGAGTTTGTCCGACCCGATCCAGATCAGCGGACGCATGTAACAGGACTCCAGCTTATTCTCACGAACGACCTGAATTTGTGCATCGATCAGCGTTTCCAGATCGTACGGAACTTGCATCTGGAAAATCTTGGCAGAGTTCAGCAGGCGCTGGGTATGCTCCTTCAAGCGAAAAATCGCCGCACCTTTGTCGGTTTTATAAGCGCGCACACCCTCAAAGACCGCCATGCCGTAGTGCAACGAATGCGTGAGCACATGCACATTGGCATCGCGCCAATCGATTAGTTGGCCGTCTTTCCAAATTTTCCCGTCGCGGTCTGACATAGACATGGTGAATCTCCGGTGATGCAGTGGTGAATGGGGTAAGGGGATGTGTTTTTGTAACGACAGCCCGGCGAATAATCCAACATTTTAACGGATTCAGGTCAACGCCGAGATTGCTTAATCCCTTGCCTGTCACACTACAACATTGTGTTGCGCCTTGGAAAGACTGGCTAAAACGGTGTTTTTGAGAGGGCGAGTGCTGTAAAATGACCGGTTTTCCTCCCCCCACTGTGCCACTGTGCCGGATCGACATGACATTTAATCGACTGAGCGACTTGATCGCGCAAGACCAACTGCAAGGCAAGCGTGTTTTTATCCGCGCCGACCTCAATGTGCCGCAAAACAACAACGGCAGCATCTCTGAAGATACCCGTATTCGCGCCTCGATACCGGCCATTCGTGCGGCGCTCGACGCTGGCGCTGCGGTCATGGTGACTTCGCATCTGGGACGTCCGACAGAGGGCGATTTCCAACCGGCCGACACGTTGGCACCGATTGCGGCACGCATGTCGGAGCTGTTAGATCAACCGGTTGAATTACGTCAAAACTGGCTCGATGGCGTCGAAGTTGACCCCGGCCAGGTGGTCTTGCTAGAAAATTGCCGCGTCAACAAAGGCGAAAAAAAGAATGACGACGCCCTGGCGCAAAAGATGGCCGCGCTATGCGACATCTACGTCAACGATGCGTTCGGCACTTCTCATCGGGCCGAAGCCACGACCCACGGGATCGCCAAATTTGCACCCATCGCCTGCGCCGGACCGTTGCTGGCGGCGGAACTCGATGCCCTGGGCAAAGCGCTGAATCAGCCTGCCCGTCCATTGGTGGCCATTGTTGCCGGCTCCAAAGTATCGAGCAAGCTGACCATTCTTAAAGCGCTGGCCGATAAGGTCGATAATCTGATCGTCGGCGGCGGTATCGCCAACACATTTTTACTCGCAGCCGGTTTTAAAATCGGTAAATCGCTGGCTGAAATCGATTTGGTCGAGGACGCCCGCGCGATCATCGACATGATGGCCCAGCGCGGCGCATCAGTGCCGATTCCGGTGGACGTGGTTTGCTCAAAAGAATTTTCGGCAGCCGCAACCGCTGTCATCAAAGATGTCAGCGACGTAGAAGACGACGACATGATTCTCGATATCGGCCCTAAAACGGCAGCGATGTTGGCCGCGCAAATTGCGCAGGCTGGCACCGTGGTCTGGAACGGGCCGGTTGGCGTATTCGAATTCGATCAGTTTGGTGAGGGTACGAAAACACTGGCGCTGGCGATTGCAAACGCCAAAGCATTTTCGATTGCTGGCGGTGGTGACACCTTAGCGGCGATTGCCAAATACCAGATTGCCGACCAGATTGACTATATTTCGACCGGCGGCGGTGCTTTTCTGGAGTTTTTGGAAGGCCGGACATTGCCTGCTGTTGAAATTTTGCAACAGCGCGCTGGTTAATTCAGCCGCATTCCACTGTACTTAGCCGCACTAAATAGTTTTACATATTTACTTCCAGTAAAGGTCGTCATGTTAAAGCCAGTCATGCAAAGAGCTACCAAGATTGTCGCCACCATCGGACCGGCATCGAGCGATGCTGAGACACTCACGCGGATGTTTAACGCAGGCGTGGATGTGGTGCGGTTGAACTTTTCGCATGGTAAGGCCCAGGATCATATCGACCGTGCCTTGCTGGTGCGTGAAATCGCGGCAAAATGCGGCCGTCAGGTAGCGATTATGGCCGACTTGCAAGGCCCCAAAATCCGGGTGGGCAAGTTTGAGCAGGGCAAGATTGAACTCATCAATGGCGCACAATTTATCCTCGACTCCGATTGCGCACTTGGCAATCAGGAGCGCGCTGGTCTCGATTACAAAGCACTGCCGCGCGATCTGAAAATCGCCGATGTGCTGCTACTCAATGATGGCCTCATCGTGTTGGTGGTGGAGCGTATCATCGGCAATGAAATCCACACCGTAGTCAAAGTCGGCGGCGAGCTCTCCAACAACAAGGGCATCAATCGCCAGGGCGGCGGCTTGTCGGCCCCTGCGCTGACTTCCAAGGATATGGACGACATCAAAACGGCGATGAGTTTTCAGGCCGATTATGTCGCGGTGTCGTTCCCTAAAAATGCGACCGATATGGAAATGGCGCGGCAATTGGCCAATGTGGCCGGCGAAGCCTTCAACCACAAACCGATGATGATCGCCAAGATCGAACGGGCAGAAGCGATTCCGGTCTTGCAATCGATTCTGGATGCCTCCGACGGCATCATGGTCGCGCGCGGCGACCTGGCCGTAGAAGTCGGCAATGCCGCCGTGCCAGCGCTGCAAAAGCGCATGATCAAGATGGCGCGGGCATCCAACAAACTGACGATTACCGCGACTCAGATGATGGAATCGATGATCGTCAACGCCGTGCCGACCCGGGCCGAAGTGTCCGACGTTGCCAACGCCGTGCTCGATGGCACCGATGCGGTCATGACCTCGGCGGAAACCGCATCCGGTCGTTATCCGGTCGAGACGGTGGAAGCCATGGCCGCCATTTGTCTGGAAGCCGAAAAGTCCGAAGATTGCAAACTCGACGCCGATTTTCTCAACGTCACTTTCACCCGGATCGACCAGTCGATTGCCTATGGCGCGCTGTTCACCGCGCATCATTTACGCGTTAAAGCGATCGCTGCGCTGACCGAATCCGGCTCAACGGCGCTATGGATGAGCCGTCACAGTATCGATATCCCGATTTTCGCCATTACTCCAAGCGTTCAGACGCGCCGTAAGGCTGCGCTGTATCGCAATGTGACGTCGCTGGAGCTTGCCCAGTCGGCAGACCGTGACGCGGTCTTGCGCGCTGCGCAGAATCTGCTGGTAGCCCAAGGCGTGGTGCAGTCGGGTGACCTCGTGGTGGTGACCTGGGGCGAGCCGATGGGGCAAATCGGTGGGACGAACGCCTTCAAGATCATGACGATCGGTGAATATTAGGCCAACTACCGGGCCAACATGCCCTACATCACCGACAACAACTGAATTTATTACAATCGGAGTATCAACATGTCTCTCGTTTCCATGCGTCAATTGCTGGACCATGCTGCAGAATTCAGCTACGGCATCCCGGCGTTTAATGTCAACAATCTGGAACAAATCACCGCCATCATGCAGGCCGCCGATGAAGTCGGCGCGCCAGTCATCATGCAAGCCTCCGCCGGTGCACGCAAATATGCTGGCGAAGCATTTTTGCGGCATTTGATCGAAGCCGCAGTTGAGGCTTATCCGCACATTCCGGTAGTGATGCATCAGGATCACGGTCAGACCCCGGCTGTCTGTATGGCGGCGATCCGCTCCGGCTTTACCTCGGTGATGATGGACGGCTCATTGACTGAAGACGGCAAGACCGTTGCCAGCTATGAATACAACATCGAAGTCTCACGCAAAGTTGTCGAGTTTTCGCACGCCATTGGTGTCACGGTTGAGGCCGAACTGGGTGTACTCGGTTCGCTCGAAACCATGATGGGCGATAAAGAAGACGGTCACGGCGCAGACGGAAAAATGACCCGCGAACAGTTGCTCACCGATGTTGCGCAAGCGGCGGATTTCGTTGCCAGAACACAGTGCGATGCGTTGGCAATTGCGATTGGCACGTCACACGGCGCGTACAAGTTTTCACGCAAGCCGACGGGCGATATTCTGGCTATTGAGCGCATCAAAGAAATTCACGTTCGGATTCCGAACACGCATCTGGTGATGCACGGATCGTCATCCGTCCCGCAAGAGTTGTTAGCCGAGATACGCGAATTTGGCGGTGACATGAAAGAAACCTACGGCGTGCCGGTAGAAGAAATTCAGGAAGGCATCCGTCACGGCGTGCGCAAGATCAATATCGACACCGATATCCGTCTGGCAATGACCGGCGCGATCCGTCGCTACCTGATTGAAAACCCAAGCAAATTCGATCCACGCGATTATCTGAAACCGGCACGCGAAGCGGCACAGGCTGTGGTTAAGGCGCGCTTTCTGGCGTTTGGTTGTGAAGGTCAGGCTGCTAAGATCAAGCCATTGACACTGGAAAAAATGGCAGAGAAATACAAAAAAGGCGCACTCGCGCAGATCGTGCAAATCGATTCGTGCTTGTCCGTGGTACTCGGCATAGAACTACTGAGTCGGAGAC